>JBDNGP010000016.1:0-2473 GCA_041689265.1 Verrucomicrobiota bacterium | reverse complement strand
GGCTTCCAGATAGATCTGAAACTTTTTCTCGGCGCTCAGAAACCGTCGTTTCTTGGGATCGGTTCCTTTGGATGGTTTGCTCCTGCTCATGTTGTCCGTTTCATTTTGCGAACGCCAAGGGGAGGGACTGGTTCCGGTCGCCCTTCGGGCTCCCTCTACCAGTCCCTCCCCCCTCATGCCTTGTAGTGTATTGATTCTTCCCTTTGAGGTCACGGACTCAGAAACGGCGGGGGCGGGAGAAGTCCTTGTTCACGTCGCCGGAGAGGCAGTCGGTGATGTCCCCGGCGAGGTCGGGGTATTTCCCGATGAGGTCGCGGAACGTGAAGTTGGGGTGGTAGAAGACGTACACGAGCTTGCGCATGTTCTCGATGCCCTCGCGCAACGTGGCGGCGTACCCCTCGAACTGCGCCGGGGAAAAATAACCCCCTTTCTCCCCCCTCCGCTCCGGTCCAAGGGCGGCTTCAAAGCCCTCCCGCCAAAAGCAAATTCCTAGCAGTCAAATTCCTAGCAGTAGCAGTATGCCGAAAAGGTGTCGGTTCTTACTATTGACAACTATGGGCTTGGGCCCTGAGCAGTTTCCATCTCTAATCCCACACTGCTTCCCCCCAACTTTCTTTGGTCATTTTTTTGGCGGGAACTTCAACTCGCCTTCACCAACGGGGTGCGTTTGCAATCGTGGGGCAAGAAGAATCCCGACAGAAGAATCCTCGTCGCGTGGAAAGGTGGGGATCCCGCCGTGTCGGGACGAGCAAGCCTTGGGAGGCTGGGCGGCAACCGCCAGTTCGCCTCAGCCACTGATATCAGAACAATCCGTTCTTTGGAGAGATTGTGTTACGAATTGAAGGGAACAGAGATTGCCAGCAAGATGCTGGCAACACTTAGCCCATCATGCCGCCCCGGCGACAGGAATGGAGCCGTTCCGTTCCTGGGCGTCTCATGCGCCCGCAGGTTCGGCCGTCCCGACCGGTCGGGATCCCCACCTTGCTCCGCGCTTTCAAATGCCCCCTCTCCCAAGTCCTTCACATTGTTCGTCACGATTATTTCCGCGCCGCCCGAGTTGAATGTGTGTTCTTCCTGAATATCCAGTCACTTTCCAAATAACTCCTCAAGCTTCCGGGTCAGGGCTTCGCCGCGGAGATTTTTGGCGAGAATACGACCTTCTCGATCAAGCAGGAACGTCACGGGAAGAGCAGAAACATTGTAGGCCTTTGCCATGGGCGAATCGAAGCCCAGCTGATCGGATACTTGTGGCCAGCCAACCAGGTCCTGCTTCGATGCCGTGGTCCATGCGGTTCGATCCTCATCGAGATTGATCCCAAAAATTTCGAATCCATCTTCCGAATACTTTTCCAGGAGTTTCGGATGATGCCGATTCTCAACGCGGCACGGACCGCACCAGGAGGCCCAGAAATCAACCAGCACCACCTCGCCCTTGAAATCGTCGAGCGCGATTGATTCTCCCTCCAAACTGGTGCCACTGAGCGGAGCCGCTTTGACGCCGACGGCGGTCAACCGAAACAGGCGCAATCGTTCCTGCATGCTGCGAGTGATGGCCAGGTCCGGATATTTTTCGGCGAACGCAGCCACCTGCTTCCGCAGCTCTTCCAATCGATAATCACCGTCCCATCTCAATGAAGTGGCGTAGAGAGCCATCGAGCCGCCGACCTGCTCAATCGTAAAATCGTTGAGTTCACGGCGGTGAGCCGCGTAGCCATCGACTTCCGCCTGAGCCAGTCGCGCCATCTCCTCGGAGGAAGCTCCTGCTGCTGTTGCTCTGTTGAGCGCAGCGCGCGGGGGATAAACGAGTCGGGCCAGTGATTCTTTTCGAAACGCCTCGTAGGCCATCAGGATGTCGGTGGCTGGAGATCCAGCAACGGAGTAAATGTTGCTGACACCGGAGTTTACGCGAATGACAACTTGCTCCCCATCGGCCACCGCCAAAGGGAGGGTGCCCCAGCCGGGAATTTCCAGATCAAAAAGACCAGGCTCGCCTTTGAACACTTTTTCAAACGAATGATCGGACCGCAGAAGCAACTCCCCCTCGTTGGCCTGATTTTGTGTCTCCAAATCCTGACGAAGAAGCCGGATTTTTGTTCCCGGATCCAGTTGAGAGAGGCTGCCGGAAATAAAGAAGTCGGCGCGGGCAGGCAAACAATGGGATAAGAAAAAAACGATCAGGAGAAAGAGAAATACTGCGCGTTGTTTCGGCTTAATCGAGGACATCCATGCAAATTTCACGGAGATACGGAAAACACGCAAGTCAGCATCTGCATACGGATGCGTTTGAAACCGTGGGGCAGGACGAGCACCGAATGAACCGGTTGGCAAATTTTGGAGCAACTCTGTAATTAGTTTAATTTTTTGAGTTGGAAAGTTGGGTCTGCAATCATTCTGTTTAACAGGCAGACCCGCTTTCTCATGACGGCAACTGCGGCCACGTGGTGGGGTTTGCCCTTTCCGATCAGGCGGTCAT
>JBDNGP010000015.1:0-4687 GCA_041689265.1 Verrucomicrobiota bacterium | reverse complement strand
CATCCACAGTCATCACCCGCCGGGCTCCGTGTCTCTCTCCGTGATGCGAATTCATGATATTCCCTTGATATTCGCTTCGATTGATGGAATCACTTTTATCACGCTTCTCCGGTTTGTCCCTCCCCCAAAAGGGGTAGAAACTGCAGATTGTTGAAAAAAGTTTTGGGACGGAAACTTGAACTGGAAGTTAGAATTTAGGAGCTAGAATTTGGAAGTCAGTTTTCACTGAAGCAGTCCCGGCCATCGCACCACTGGTTGACTGCTGACTCACTGGCCACTGAATACTGTTTAACCGATCACTCTCCCTCCTCTGCGCCCCGACGCACGAGCAGCCAACTATTTTCAAACGCAACCTGTGTTCGGCTGGACGCTTCACACCGGCCCATTCAGCACCTCGGATGAATTCGCCCTCCACCCGCGTCAACGCATCTCGATGACCAGCGCGGTCGTGTTGTCCTGACCGCTGACATCGACACTTTCTTTCACCAGCAGCCGGGATGTCTCCGGACTGACCGAACCGCCGCCGCCCGGTCGCAGTTCGCCCAGCAACCGTTCGTCACTCAGTCCGCCGGTCAGCCCGTCGGTGCAGAGCAGAAACATGTCTCCCTTCTCGCAGCCGACCGCGCCGACCTGCGGTTCGACGAACTGGTTGCCACCGCCGAGCGCCTTCTGAAGCATGTTACGCCGGGGGTGCGTGCGAGCCTCGCGTTCGTTGATCTTGCCGTTACGGAACAACCAGCCGACGTGTGTGTCGTCATGGCTGACCTGTCGGATCTCCCCGCCCTGCGCCGGAAGATGATAAATCCGGCTGTCACCCACGTGGCCGAAATACATCCACCCGGGCGTGAACCAGCACAAACTTAAAGTGGTCTGCATCCCCCGGCATTCCTCGTAGGAATTGCCGACGAAGGTCAGTGACCGATGGATCTGGTCGAACAGCTCGATCAACACATCCGCGAATCCGGCGTCCAACCCCACCGCAGATTGCTTGAACGCGCGCGGCAGGATGGTGGTGATTTTCTCGACCGCAATCTGGCTGGCGTATTCGCCCGCCAGCGCACCACCCATGCCGTCACTCACCGCGAACACGAAATCAGATCTCTCCACCGAGGCCTCGCCGACTTTTCCCAGTCGATGCACTTCCCGGGCGTCGAACTGGATACCAAGAAACGAATCCTCGTTGTTCTTGCGAACCTTCCCCACGTCGGTGCAGCTGGACCAGCGCAATGCCTTGGAATTCAACCCGTCACTCGAATCACTCATAAAACGTTCAAACTAACGGGGCTTCGTCAAGGATGGTGGCGAACTCAAAATCGATGATGCAGAATCGACCGTCCGACTGGCGGTAGGTAATGTTACGGGCTTCGGCATCATCATGGCGCACGCCGTATTTCTCCAACTCCGCGAACAACTCCTTCACCCGCTGGTCGTCGATGCGTTCCACGCGGGTCCCGCAGGAAGCCGTGATGATCTTGAGCTTGTCCGCGTGTGCTTCGAGAAGTTTGGGAACGAATCCGCAGCCGCGTTCCTCCAGAAAGCGTAGCACCCGCACCTCCTGGTCAAAACGTTTCTGAGCGTCGGCGCCATGGTAAGCCTTGACGATCCTGCCATCGAATGTGACGTGAACCGTCGCTCGCTTCGTATCTTTTACCTTCAGCATAATCCGGAACCGTTACTCAATCTGCCGTTGACGCGCAGTATCTGGCACAACGACGGTCAAGGGAAGCCCCGCCCTTCCGTCAGGGAGATTTGTTCGCACTGTACAAAGTTGAACAAATCGCGCCGCGCTGATCAAATTTGATCAGGCAGTTCAAACACGAACACCAACGGTGGCGGCCCGGTCTCCGGAAGCTAAGACAAAAAACACTCAGATTCCAACGTGTTTTCGAGGAAAACACAGCTCCTGTCCGAGTCGACTCAAAGCAAAGCTTGCTCCGTGGCATCGTCGCTGCTAAATCGGCGCATCACCCAATGAACTGTTGGAGTGATGATCACTAATCATTTCTGACATCACCTAGTTAGCATGCCAAAATACAAACTCGAATACCTCTGGCTCGACGGTTACACCCCAGTCCCGAACCTTCGCGGCAAAACTCAAATCAAGGAGTTCAGCAGCTTTCCAAAACTCGAAGAACTCCCGCTGTGGGGCTTCGATGGAAGTTCGACCCGCCAGGCTGAAGGCAAGAGCTCCGACTGCATGCTCAAGCCGATCGCCGTCTATCCGGACTCCGACCGCAAGAACGGCGCGCTGGTGATGTGCGAAGTCATGATGCCCGACGGTGTGACGCCGCATCCTTCGAACTCACGCGCCAACATTCCGGATTCAACGGACGCGTGGTTTGGTTTTGAACAGGAGTATTTCTTTTATCAGGACGGCATACCGCTGGGTTTCCCGGAAACCGGATTCCCCTACCCGCAGGGCGAATACTACACCGGCGTCGGCTACAAGAACGTCGGCGATGTCGCCCGTGAGATCGTTGAAGAGCACCTCGACCTCTGCCTGGATGCCGGGATCAACCACGAGGGGATCAACGCCGAAGTGGCGAAAGGCCAGTGGGAATTCCAGATCTTTGGAAAAGGCTCCCGCAAGGCCGCCGACGAAATGTGGGTCGCCCGCTACCTGTTGCTCCGCACCTGCGAAAAACACGGTATCGACATCAACTGGCACTGCAAGCCCCTCGGCAGCGACGTGGATTGGAACGGTTCCGGAATGCACGCCAACTTCTCGACCGGCCACATGCGGGACAAGGGCGGGAAGGAATATTTTGAAGCGCTCATGGCCGCTTTCGACAAATACAAGAACGAGCACATCGCGGTTTACGGCCCGGACAATCACCTGCGCCTGACCGGACTCCATGAAACGCAGTCGATTGATAAATTCAACTACGGCGTGGCCAACCGCGGCGCGTCCGTCCGTGTGCCGCACGCGTTTGTGAACAACGGCTACAAGGGCTACCTGGAAGATCGTCGCCCGAACTCACAGGGCGACCCATACCAGATCGCCGGTCGAATTCTGCAGACAATCGAGACGGTTCCGACCAAGTAAGCGGTCCCGCATCATTCAAAACCATCAGGCCGCCATGCCCCGCGCATGGCGGTTTTTTTATCGCAACACTCCTCGATTCAAATCATCCCCGGCGATTTGGGGTTTCAATGATTTCAAATTATTGCAACAGTCCGGCCACTGATCTCGATTGTGAATATCAAGTCCGCCATTTTTGACCGTAGCGCCCCGGATCTCGAATCCTGCCCCGACGCATCGCTGCCGGAGTTCGCCTTCATCGGCCGGTCCAACGCCGGCAAGTCCTCGCTGTTGAACATGCTCTCCGGGCAGCCTGATCTGGCCAGGGTTTCCAAAACTCCCGGCTTCACCAAGCTGATCAACATCTTCACGATCAACAACCGCTGGCGCCTCGTGGATCTGCCCGGATACGGATATGCCCGCGTCGCCCGGGCGGACAAGTCCCAGTTCAATCAGGCCGTCGCCGAATACCTTCAACATCGGGAGAATCTCTGCTGCGTGTTTGCGCTCGTTGATTCCGGAATCCCACCACAGCCGATCGACCTGGAATTTGTGGAATGGCTCGCGGCCAACACCGTGCCCTTCGTCCTCGTCTTCACCAAGACCGACAAGGTCAAGCCATCCGTGGTGCAGACAAATATCAAGGCGTTCACCGCGCACATCTCGGAATGGAGCGAGACGTTGCCGGAGATCTACACTTGTTCCGCCGTGAAAAAACATGGCCGCCGCGAATTGCTCGGTATCATCGACGAAGCGCTCGCGGCGGGGCTTGCCTGAACGGCGCAGCCAATATTTCCCAGCCCGATCCGCCACTGCGCGACCGGGTCAGATAATCACCGGCACGCCGTAATTCTCGAACTGTTCATCCGCCGTCACCACCGTCAATTTATGCAGCACGGCGGTCGCGATGATGAACCGGTCGCACGGATCATTGTGAATCGGCGGAAGTTCGGCGGCGGCGATGCACTCGGCCAGACCGAGCGGAAGAACGGTGATTCCATGATGCGCGGCCACCCGTTCAAACCAGTCCCGGGCCGGAACGGGCAGTTTCAATTTTCCTTTGGCGACCTTGATGGCGATTTCAAATCCGCTGATGGCCGAAACGTAAACGACGGAGGCGTCACCGATCTTTCGCAACGTTGGACGGCTCAATTTCTTGCTGCCGCTTGCGAGCCAGAGAAGCGCGCAAGTATCCAGGATCATCGGGCCGCCTCCGGCCACTCATCTTCGGCCAACGGTCCGACAGGATCGTAGCCAATCTTTATCCTGCCAAGTTCAGGATGCACCTTCGTGCGGTTCACCCGTTTGTGGGGAACCAGATCCGCGACGGGTTCGCCGTTCCGGCAGATGACGATCGGCTCGCGATCCGCCTCCAATTTGGCGAGCAAGCTGGAAAAATTGGTTTTGGCTTCGTGAACGTTCACGCTTTTCATGAACCCGATGTTAGTCCCGTTAGTCCGATTGGCAACACCTTAAGAACCGCTAATCGGCGCTGATTTCCGCTAACTTTACAGGCGGGAGCTTGGGGATGTCCCAGGGATCGTTAAAACGAGGTGTTGGTCGGTTGGGTCATTGTGGTTTCTTGTTAGCGTATGATCAAGACGGAATTTCCTCGGCGGCTTCGGCCTCCCGGAGGTTGGGCAGGTCCTCGTGATGACGTATTCT
>JBDNGP010000014.1:0-5747 GCA_041689265.1 Verrucomicrobiota bacterium | reverse complement strand
TGGCTGGTTCCGTTCTTCCTGCTCGCAAAGGGGGAGAACCCGCGCGAACAGGGCCGCGCCATCATGACCGGTGTGGTGTTTCCGCTGCTGGCGATCGCGCTGTTCATGATTGTCTGGGCGGTGAGTTCGAAACAGATTGTCACCAAGTTCGGCACCGTGCCCGGACCGGCGCAGGTCTGCTCCGCCTGGGGCAGTTTGATGAACGAAATGAATCTGGAAGACATCAAGCAACAGGATCACGTGCAACGGCAGCGCGAAAGCCGCATCAAGTATCTCGACAAGTATGAGTCGGTGCTCAGCGAGATGCCCGGCGGTGCGCCCGATCTCGCAAACCTCGTCGCGTCGAAGAAGGCCGTTGAAGACGCCGCCACCGGTTTCGAGGAGGCAAACGAACTGCTCGAAGTGCAGAACAAGGTTTCCATCGCGGAAACAATCAGTGCCGCCACCAATGTGATTGCCGGTTTGAAGTTCGAGACTTCTCGGGAACTGGGCGACACGCTGGTCGCGAAACTGTTGCCGTTGGAAATCGGTTATCGTGAAGCGGAGAAGAAGTTCAACATGAGCCCGGAACTGAATCCGCAGACCGACGATTCTGCGGATATTATCGCAAACAAAGCGACGGTTCGGAAAACGGCGGCCAAGGAACTGGCGACTGAGAAATCCAAGCTGCTCATTGCGCGGCAGCAAATGACGACACTGGCGATTGAAAAGGCATCAAGTTTGTTGGATTCCATTCCGCGGAGCACAAGCACCGCATTGAAAAAGTTCGACGCCCAGGCCGCGTTACTCGCGCCGAAGTTGACCGATTGGTACGACACCGCGGTCATCACAGAGGAGGGCACCGGTGTGAAATTCAAGGATAAGGTGAAGCTCAAGATGCTCGCCAAGAGTTTCACGGACAGCCCGTATCCCGGCAAGGACACCTACCTCGCGCAGATCATCACGAGCCTGAAGACGGTGTTCTTCGGATTCTTCATTGCCAGCGCGATCGCGATTCCGATCGGCATTCTCTGCGGGTTAAATCCTCACATCAACGCGGCGTTGAATCCGATCATCCAGATTCTCAAACCCGTCTCGCCGCTCGCCTGGTTGCCGATCGTGATGATCGTCGTCGGTGCTCTTTACGTGAGTGATGATCCGATGTTCTCGCTGTCGTTCGTCAACTCGGCGATCACCGTTGCGCTTTGTTCGTTGTGGCCGACACTGGTCAACACGGCGGTCGGTGTGGCATCCGTGGACAAGGACTACTTGAACGTCGCAAAGGTGCTCAAGTTGAGCTGGCTCAAACGCGTTTTCAAAGTGGTGCTGCCGGCGTCATTGCCAATGGTGTTTACCGGCTTGCGACTCTCGCTTGGTGTGGGCTGGATGGTGCTGATCGCCGCCGAGATGCTTGCGCAAAACCCGGGTCTCGGGAAGTTCGTCTGGGACATGTTCCAGAACGGGAGCAGCGAAACGCTCAGCATGATCATGGTCGCGGTCTTCACCATCGGCATCATCGGCTTCGCACTCGACACCATCATGCTCAGCCTGCAGCAGATGGTGAGCTTTGGGGAAAATCCGGTCTGATCAATTTATGATTTACGATTTAGGATTTTTGATTTCTGACGGTAGTGCGGGTTGCGTTGAAGATGCGGGTCAGCTCGTCGGCTTCGGTCCGAAGGGAAGAAAGGCGTTTCGCCGGAAGCAGTTTGGCGCGTTCCGTCAGCTCCAGCCAGAACTCCGTTTCGTCCGACTCTTCCAGCACGATGTTGATCTTGTTCACGAAGTCAGCACGGGATTTGCCCCGAAGTGCCGAGCGATAGTTGGCGGCGACCGAGCATCCGCTCCGCGCAATCTGGTTCGCAATTGTTCTCGCCGAAATCGATTTCGGAAGTGCCTCAGCCAGTTTCAACACACGGACAGCAAAGTCCATGGTCCTCTCCTTGAGATCCTCCTTGGTCATAGGGGTACGAGAATGGCGGCAACCCCCAAATCATCAATCTTAAATCGTAGATCATAAATATCATGAGTTTTCTGAAACTAGATGGTGTCAACAAAGGGTTCGGTTCAGGGCCTTCCCGGACGGAGATTTTGCGCGACATCAACCTCGAGATTGAAGAGGGCGAGTTCGTGGCGATTGTCGGTTATTCGGGCTCGGGCAAGTCGACGTTTATCTCAATGATCGCGGGCTTGATGCAACCGGACTCCGGCACGGTCACGCTCAACGGTGTCGCCGTGAAGGAGCCTTCACCGGATCGGGCGATCGTGTTTCAGAACTACTCGCTGCTCCCTTGGTTGAACGTGCGTGAGAACGTGGCGCTCGCCGTGGATTCCGTTTTCCCGAGTTGGCCGACAGAGAAGCGGCGCGAACACGTCGAGAAGTATGTGGCGATGGTGAACCTGACACCTGCGTTGAACAAACGGCCCCACGAACTTTCCGGTGGTATGCGGCAACGTGTTTCTGTGGCGCGCGCATTGGCGATGGATCCAAAGATTCTCCTCCTCGACGAACCGCTCAGCGCGCTCGATGCGTTGACGCGTGCGACGTTGCAGGACGAGATCGGGCACATCTGGGAGCGCGACAAGAAAACCATGGTGCTCATCACCAATGATGTGGACGAGGGTATTCTGTTGGCGGACCGAATCATTCCATTGAGCGCCGGACCGAACGCGACCTTGGGTCGTCCGGTGGAAGTGAACATCGAACGTCCGCGCGAGCGCAAGGCGTTGAATCACGATCCGGCGTTCAAGGCGATCCGCCGCGAAGTGCTCGACTTTTTGCTGGGCGAAGGTGGTAACAAAAAGAACACCTGCATTACGCGTCGTCTGGTTCTCCCGGACATTGAACCTGAGGATCTTACCATCCGTCCGCGTTGGTACAATCCGAAACGCGCACCAAAACGCGCCCGCGAAATCCACGAAGAAACCCTGGAGGTGCAGGAATGAACACATATCTGGAAGTCACCAAACTCTCGAAGATTTACCCGACGCCGAAGGGCCCGGCGACCATCGTCAAGGAAATGGATCTGAAGATCCAGAAGGGCGAGTTCGTGACACTGATCGGTCACTCCGGTTGCGGCAAATCGACGGTGCTTTCGATGATCGCCGGACTGAATTCGATCAGCGGCGGCGGCATCATTCTCGCCGGCAAGGAACTCGATGGTCCGGGGCCGGATCGCGGTGTGGTGTTTCAGTCGCCGTGTCTGCTGCCCTGGTTGAGTGCGTTTGAAAATGTGATGCTCGGCGTGAACCAGGTCTACTTTACCGCCAGCAAGGAAGAGCGCAGGCAAATCGTGGAATACTATTTGAGCGTGGTCGGTCTCGGTGACGCGATGCACAAACGTCCGAAGGAATTGTCGCAGGGTATGCGGCAGCGCGTCGGCATCGCCCGGGCGTTCGCGTTGAAGCCCAAGATGCTCCTGCTCGATGAGCCGTTTGGCATGCTTGATTCATTGACGCGGTTCGAGCTTCAGCAGGTGCTTCTCGATCTCTGGCAGAAGAACAACATCACCGCGTTGATGGTTACTCATGATGTGGATGAAGCCGTGTTCCTTTCCGATCGTGTCGTGATGATGACCAACGGACCCGAGGCGGATGTCGGCGATGTCCTGGAGATCGATTATCCGCGTCCGCGTGATCGGAAGTCGTTCATGGAGCAGCCGAGGTACTACGAGTATCGCGAGCATCTGATCACGTTCCTGAACGAGAAATCGCATCTGCGCGGAGATGAGCGGCCGCTGATCACAAGAGGGATTTTTCCCAGCAGCAAGGACATGATTCCAGAACCAGAGATCTTTCCCCAACGAACTGGAAACCGGCCGATGAATCAATCATTGAATGGTCACAACGGGCGACGGGTGAAGTGCGACGAAGTTGGGTCCATTTCAAAATAGTTGGGTCTGATCGCCAGGTTGAGATCGTTTTGCGAGATGATGTCGCGGTTGAACTCCATTGTCATTGGTTGGTTCTTCGAACAACTCATTCGAGTCGAAGGCGGCCCGGTGGAAGGCTCCAGATCGCATGAAAAACTACGAGCATGAGAAGTGGCAACCCATACGGATCCGATCGTTGGTTTGCTGGTTTGAAGGAACCAGCCTTCGTGCGGCGAGGACAGAGTTTGCCGACAAACTCACCGCACCGAACGGGGCTTTCTCGCTGTCTCCCGGCGCTCAACCGCAAGGAGCCGGATCGCCTCGAAGCGTCTGGTGCGGGACTGGTCCCGATCGAACGCCTCGCGCAGATCGCACCCGCCTGCAAGATCAGCCGCGCTCGCGTCGTGGATGCCGGTCGAATAATTTCGGCCGGTGGTATTGCCTCGGGCATGGAAATGGGATTCCATCTGCGGCGCCGCGCCGGTTATGAAGAGTCCTTCATTGCTGAAGTAGCCCGGGTGATGGAATGCCACGAGGCCTACGAAAAATGCCGGACAGACATCGAGATGCTTGATCCGAATCAATGAATTTGATGCCCTCTTTTGGGAGCATCTACCGCAGCCGAACAGATAGTTGTTACCAACTCAAACCGAAAACTACCTACTATGAAACACCTCAGAAAACCATTTAGCGCCACGAGTGTGGCCACCAGCGCTTTAGTGCTGGCAGCAGCGAGTGCCGTTTACGGCGCGGAACCAGCCGCCGCACCCGCCGCCGCCGCGGACAAGCCGGTGAAGACCGGCGCCAACAAGTTCTTCACGGAGGACCTGATCGGTGCGTTCAAGAACGGCAAGATCATCGTGAACGAACGTCTCCGTTACGAGTACGCCGACCAGGACAACCTCCGTCCGTCGAACGCGTTCACGCTCTCGTCGAAATTTGGTTTCACGACCGCGCCACTCTACGGATTTCAAGCATCGGTTGAGGGTGAGAACGTCACGGCGTTCGGCAACGACAACAATTACAATGACCTGAGCGGCAATGGTGCGGGCCGGACTCCCATCGCGGATCCGACGATGACAACCATGAACCAGTATTGGTTGAGCTACACGAAGTGGGATACCATGATCAAGGGCCCCCGCCAGACCATCAACCTGGACAATCAGCGTTTCATCGGTTCGGTGGCATTCCGTCAGAACGATCAGACGTTTGACTCCTTGTATGTTCAGAACAAGAGCATCAAGGACACCACGCTCAACTTTGGCTATCTCTACCAGATCAACCGTATTCTGGGTCCTGACAATCCGGCCGGTGTGTGGAACTCACAGTCCTTCCTCTTCAACGGAACCTGGGCGGGCAATCAGTACGTTAATGTAACGCCCTACGCCTACGTGTTGGACTTTGAAGATTCCTCACCAGCCAATTCCTCGACGAGTTTCGGTGCGGCCGTGACCGGGAAGGCGACCATCACGGAGAACGCCGATCTGAATTACCGGGCGGAGTTCGCCTGGCAGTCCGATTTTGCGGACAATCCGAACGACTACAGCGCCCCGTACTACCACTTCGCAGTGGACAGCACGATTCATAAGAAGTGGAACGTTGGGATCGGATACGAAGTGCTCGGCAGCGACAACAACCAGGGGTTCCAGACCCCGCTGGCGACGTTGCACAAGTTCAACGGCTGGGCCGACCGGTTCCTGGCGACACCCGCGCAGGGCTTGCAGGACCTTTATGCCCAGGCGGGCGTGAAACTGCCGTACGACATCCCGCTCAAGTTCGTCTACCACAAGTTTGATTCCGACAAACAGGACATCAACTACGGTCAGGAATTTGACGTTGAGGTCAGCAAGAAATTCTACGAACGGTTCACCGCCATGGTGGCCTACGCCTACTTCG
>JBDNGP010000013.1:0-31680 GCA_041689265.1 Verrucomicrobiota bacterium | reverse complement strand
TACGCTCCGAACCCGCTCCAAGAGCAACTCAACCACGAATCAAAACACCCAAAACCAAAAAGGCTACGGGGTCCAGGTTGTGAGGCAATGGAAGCCCAATCCATGAAACCCTTCGGTGTCCTTCAGTTATGAGGCAACAGGGACTGGGAATCCGAGGTGCCAGCGATTGGGACGCACGATGAATTCTACTTTCTCAATGGTCATCACGAAGTGTTCTTTGAACAAATCCCGTCTGTCGACTAGCGGTTCAAGTGTACGTCAGTATCCGCCGGGCGGACCCACCCGGAACACACGTTTCGGTGCGAAACTCAACGCCGGTCCGGCACGCCCAGTAACTTTCTGACCGTCCAGTTTAGGTTTCGGAGAATCGTGAGAAGCGAACTGCGCAGGGCCGACTCCCTTCAGCCCTTCGCCTGCAATCCTGAGTCGCATCCGTTCAAGAGCAGTGACAACGGGATGACTCATGATAAGGTCCCTCCGTGAAGAACCTGAGCCTTCGTTCCCGTAAATTGCTGATCAGCGCGGTCGCCGTGTTGATCGTGATCGGGTTTGTCGCTTTCTTCACTCGCGAGCAGGAACCCGAATTCAACGGCAAACCGCTCAGCCACTGGGTTGGTGTTTACGGCGATCTGGGTCCGATATCCGGCACAGACGATGAGAAAGCAAAAGCTGCCGAGGCGATCCGGGCCATTGGCACCAACGCGATTCCTTTTCTGTGGACGTGGATGGATTATGAACCCGGCCTTCTCGATCGTATGGTCGCCGAGAACCGCGACCAGTTCCCAGAGTGGCTAAATTCCATGACGCAGTTCTTTTTCAATGAGGACGCAGAACTTTTCTCTTTGAATGCGTACGATGCTTTTGGCGCTCTTGGCCCGGTCGCCGAGCCCGCCATTCCTGAACTCCAAAGCTACCTTGCCGGCCCCGATACATACAGGGCGAGCGTGGCGTTTACTTGGCTCATGCGGATCGGTCCGAAGACGGTGCCGATCGCAATCGACGTCATTTCCAACCCGGGCACGAACATGGATCTTTATTCCACCCAGCTTTACTCGCTTCGATATTTGGGCACCAACATTGCCGCCGTCGTTCCGTTCGTTCTCAAGAACCTGGAACATACCAACACGGCGATTGCCACGAATACCGTACACGGTCTTTATTTTCTGAATTATCGTGATGCCGCAATCGCGTCGGCCCTGGCCCGTGCGCTCTCGGATCCCAGGGTTGAAGTTCGCCGGACAAGCGTGGAGGTGCTCTGGCGATACGGCGACACCGCCAGAATAGCCCTCCCTGCTCTCACCAATGCGCTTATGGATGCTGACAGCGATGTGAGGGACTACGCGGGCTTTGCGATTTGGAGTCTTACATCCACCAATGAACCCGCGTCCGGTCCTTGATCGCCCTTGCGCGCTTCTTTTCCAAACTCCATTCATCGTCGGTGAAACTTCCTGCGGGAAGCCGACCCTCGGCCTCCGTGTCTCCGCAGTGATTTCCACCCCATCGGATGCGTTTGAAAGCGTGGGGCGAAAAGGCAACGGATGAAACGGAAACCCATCCCCCGGACCGCTGGCATCCTGCCCGCAGCGGTTCCGCATTCCGTCGTAGGACAGCGCTTCCAGCCTGTCTCGTTGCGGCGACAAAAACCTGACGTAGACGAAAGGAAGAACCAGGTCACGGCGCAACACCGGCTGAACCCTTGCGGCCCCCGTGACAGCCAAGATGCCTGTCCTACCTTCTCCAACCCCATCTCGCGTCTTTACTCCGTACCCGCGCCGCTCCATTGTCGCGGCCTGCATGAATCGCAAAATCAGCTCGCTTACCGCGCGTATCATCACCAAGACGGACAAAGAAAACCCGGCTGACGCCGTCCTGCGCCGTGAATTGCGGGAGGACAAAACACTAACCAAACAGATGGCCGGCGAAGTCGCGGAGGCGGTCTTTGCCTATTACCGCTGGCATGGTTGGATGAATTCCACCTACCCGCTTTCGCAACAGATCGTTTACGCGACGAAACTTCAGGATGACTACGTCGCCGGGGAACGCCCGCTCTCCGATGAGAACGTGTTGAAACGCACCGTCCCCGCGTGGGTGAAAAAGGAGATGAAGGCGAGCCTCGACTGGATGCGCGCGTTGCAGGCGCTGCCCAAGATGTGGCTCCGCTGCAAACCGGGCACCCGCGAGCGCGTCGCGAAAAATCTCGAAGACTGCGAAATCCCCGAGGAACCAGCCGATGCTTTGATCTATCAGGGCCGGAAAGATCTGTTTCACACGCCCGGTTTCAAGTCCGGCGATTTCGAAGTGCAGGACCTCAATTCCCAGCGGATCGGTCTGATCGCCAGTCCGAAGCCCGGCGAGACGTGGTGGGACGCGTGCGCCGGCGAGGGCGGCAAGACGATGATTCTCTCGCAGCTCATGCAGAACAAGGGGCTCATCTGGGCGAGCGACCGCGCGGAGTGGCGTTTGAAGAAATTGAAACAACGCGCCGGTCGCGGAGGGATGTTCAACTATCGTTCGGTGCTCTGGGATGGGGGCGAACGTCCACCGACAAAAACGAAGTTCGACGGCATTTTGATCGACGCGCCGTGCAGCGGGGTCGGCACCTGGCATCGCAATCCGCACGCGCGCTGGACGTTGACCGTGGAAGACGTCCGGGAACTGGCGGAGTTGCAGATGAATCTCCTGAAGCACGCCACACCTTCTCTCAAACCCGGTGGCCGGATTATCTACGCGGTCTGCACGCTGACCCATGCGGAGACCACAGAGATCGTGAAACGGTTCGAGAAAGAGTTCAAAGACCTGAAGCGTTTGAATGCCGCCGGCACGAAGCAGGGTTTTCTCTGGCCGCAGGACACCGGCGGTAACGGCATGTTCGTCGCCGTTTGGGAGAAGGTGAAGTAGCAAACCTGGTAGCAGCCGAGGTGACGAGGCTCTAGGTACACCCGCGTACCATAAATCGTGATATCTTTTGCATATCCTTCCGTATCGTATGTCGCCACCAGTCTGAGGTTCGAGGGATCGCGGATATCCGCCGTTTCATTCATACCTCCGCTCCGCATTCTCCATGCCGATCACTATTGGCGGGACGCCTGTCCTGCTTTTCAGTTCGAGATCAACTCCTGGAGCTCGCCGACTTCATGCCGGTTCGTCCATTGCTGGAATGTCTCGTTATTCTCACGGCGTGCCTGGTAGATCTTCATCATCGTCTCCAATGTGAGCTTCGTATCCTCAGCGGAAAGTGCCGTGAAGATCTGTCGACCCAGCGCCTGGTTCTCCGCGAAACCACCGCCGACGAACACGTGATACCCATCCACCGACTCGCCATTGACCTTCGCCTTCGCACCAAGCAATCCGATGTCGCCCATGTAATGTTGCGCACACGAATGCGGGCATCCCGTAATGTGAACGTTCACCGGCTGATCCAGCGTGATCTTGCGATCAAGATAATCCATGAATTCCAGCGCGTGCCCCTTGGTGTTCGCCGAGGCAAATTTGCAGTAACTGTTCCCCGTGCAGGCGATAAACCCGCTGCGCAAGTGCGACTGGGTCGTGTCAAAACCGATCCGTCGCAGGGACTTCTTCACGGTCTCCACGTAGGCCGTTGGAACATTTGGAATGACGATGTTCTGCCACACGGTCAACCGCACTTCACCGGAACCGTAGTTCTCAGCCAGCTCAGCAATGCGGATCATCTGTTTGGGCGTGATCTGCCCCACCGGAACCGTCATCCCAACGTAGTTCATTCCTTCCTGCTTCTGCGGGAATACACCGACGTGCGAGTGCGGAACCGAGGGAGCGCCATCAGTGTGTTCGCTGAGAACGGCTCCTTCAGGACGCCGGATCAACGAGAAGCCGAGCAGTTTCTCCGTCTCTTCGAGGTATTGCTCGAACGTCCACTTCTCTAGGAGATGTTTGAGACGCGCTTTCTTGCGATTGCCCCGATTCCCATTGCGGATGAACACGCGTACCAACGCCATGGTGACCTTCACCAGATCAGCCGGTTTTACCAACACCCCGACATCCTGGGCGAATGCCTTGTGGCCGGTCGCCCCACCGAGCGACACGCGAAAGTAGACTCCTGGTTGTAGATCGCCCACTGCCTGCTCAAGCTTCACCGCTTTCAAGCCAATGTCATTCGTATCCTCGACCGAACCGATCAGCCCGCCGCCGTCAAATGCGATGTTGAACTTGCGCGGCAGATCATAGAACTCGCGATGGTTGATGATGTACTGCGCCGTTTGATTCACGTAGGGAGTCACGTCGATCAGTTCATACGGATCGATGCCCGCCGTGGGATTCGAAGTGATGTTGCGAATGTTGTCCGCACCGGATCCCCGGGAAGTGAGGCCGACATTCTGAATCCGCCGCAGAAACTCAGGGCAATTCTTAGGCTCGATCAGGCGCAGCTGGAAATTGGCGCGGGTCGTGACCTGCACATAACCGCTCGTGAGCTCCTTCGCGATGGCCGCCAATTCACGCAGTTGAAACGCCTTCACCACACCGCCGGGAATCCGGAGGCGGCTCATGTAGCCTTCCTTATGCGGAGCGAGCCAGAACAGGCCGTGGGTCTTGAACCGGAACGCACTTTCCTTGTCCGGGGCCGCGTTCCCAATCGCGTTCTCCTCGATGAAATGATACGCGTCGAGCGGATGCAACTCACGCTTGATGCGCTCCTCGGCAATAAGATCTTCAAGATTCGGTGCGGCAGAGGAACCTCCTGGAGCAGCTGCGGCATCACTGAACTTCAAACCGCGATTGGCGAGCCCGGAGAACAGGCCGTCCAGGTAGGCGGTCTGCTCACCGTTCAAAGGTTTCCCGGCAACTTCTTTAAATGGAATCGTGGCGGGCATGTTTTTCAAAATTTTGAATACCGAACTTCGATTACCGAGAGCTTGTGATGGGTCGGAAGTGGTTCACACAACGGTTCATTCGGATATCGGACCTCGACCTTCGGACTTCAAAGCTAATACACATCGCGTTGGTAGCGCTTGTCCTTCTTGAGCTGGGAGACGTATTCTGCAGCCTGCCCGGGCGTCTTGCCGCCTTCGGTCGCGATCACCTTGTGAAGGGCTTCAGCCACGTCCTTGGCCATCCGTTTGGCGTCGCCGCACACGTAAAAATGCGCACCGGCTTCGAGCCAACCCCACAACTCTGATGCCGCTTCCAGCATCCGGGTCTGAACATAAATCTTTTCCTTCTGATCCCGGCTGAACGCGAGATCCAACCGACTCAGGACGCCCTCGGCCTGCATGGCTTCGAGTTCGTCCTGATACAAAAAATCACAGGAGGCCTTCTGATCGCCGAAGAACAACCAGTTCTTTCCCTTCGCACCGGACACCCGGCGTTCTTCAAGAAACGCCCGGAAGGGCGCGATGCCCGTCCCCGGTCCGACCATGATCACCGGCAGATCCTTGTTCTCCGGCAAACGGAACCCCTGTGATTTCTGGATGAACACTGGCACGGGTGATTCGTTCAGTTTTACGCGATCCGCGAGGTGCGTTGAGCAAACGCCCCTTCGTCCGCGACCAAGTGATTCGTAACGAACTGCCGCCACCGTGAGATGCACTTCGCCGGGATGCGCATTCGGACAGGAGGAAATCGAGTAGAGCCGGGGCTGAAGTTTACCGAGCATTCCAACGAACTCGCCCGGCTCAAGTTTCACACTGGGATAACCCACCAAAAGATCAATGACCTCGCGGCCCCAAAGCCAGTCGTTCAGCTTGTCCTTGTTCTCTGCCAGCATCAGCGATTGAAGATCGGCAGCCCCGGATTTCTCAGCGAAATACTTGACCAACGCGGACTGCGGTTTGGTGATGACGGACTTCGTGATCAACGCGTGTCGAAGCGATGTTTCGTTGCCGTCAGAATCGAGAACCGCCTCCTCCCCATCACAGCCAAGCCCCGCGATGATCTCGTCTGCCAGCTCCGGGCAGTTCAGACCATAAACACCGAGCGCATCACCGACCTCGTATTGGAGATCGGAACCTTCGAGTGAGATTTCAAAATGCCGCGTGTCCTTGGCGGAACCGGCGCGGTTCAGTTTGCGATTGGTGATCAGCTTCGCGGAGAACGGGTTCTTGCGAGACCACATCGTTTCCTGCTCGACCGGAGCATCGGCAGTCGATATTTGCGCGCTGCCATTCGTGGCGGCGGCTCCGTCGCGAGACAGGCTGGAAGCCTGTCCTCCCTTGAGTTTGCCCCAGAGTTCACAGATCCATTTCTCAGCGGTATCCTCGAAGTCCACGTCGCAGTCGATACGGTCCGTGATTCGCTTCGCGCCGAGAGCGGCGAGGCGTTCGTCGAAATTTTTCCCCGCACCGCAAAACTCGGTGTAGTTCGTATCGCCCAACGCCAGCACGGCGTAGTTCAGATTCTCCAGCTTTGGTGCGGATTCCTCCTTGATGAAATTCCAAAACTCCATCGCGTTGTCCGGCGGATCGCCCTCACCCCAGGTGCTGGTAATCACGACGAGCTGACTCTCCCGCGTCAGATCAACCTTCGAGTAGTCATTCAACTCCATGACCTGCGGAGCGAAGCCCTTCTGGTCGGCCTGTTTGGCGAACTGCTTCGCCAGGCCCTCGGCCGAACCCGACTGGCTGCCGTACATGACAAGCAACGGCTCTTTCGGCTGCGCTTCCGCAGCGGAGGACTCGCCGGGGGCACCCAGATTGGCGTCGGAAAACATGCCGGCGAGGTAGCCGTTGAGCCACGCCCGTTGTTCGGGCGAAAACGGCGCACTGCCGGGAATGAATGGAATGGATGCCATGGTCTAAAACGTTGCCGGCCCACAATCCGCCACCTGGCGCGACCGGCAAACCGCCTTTTAGCACTGGAGGTACCGGTGGCATCTTTGTAGGAGAAAACACGTTGGAATTGTTCCGCGACAGACAATGAATCGAATTCATAGTTGGGAATCCATTCACCGAAACGTCGTCGAACCTTGGAATTTTAGACCCTCCTTGCCGAAACAATGATCGATCGTTTCGGATACCAATTGTGAAATCACCAGCCAGATTTGGCCGCTTTGTACAAAACGCGACAGCCACGGTTCCCTTGGACTTACAGGAAGACGACGATCAAGACTCTTTCAAATCGCGATTCACCGTCCCCAAAACGCTATCTGCCGAGACCTTACCTCTCAGTCACGAATCCCGACCATGATTCCGTCATCCATCGGTCTCCGGAGTGGAGTCACCGACAACATTCTCCTTGAACTCACCGTCCTCCCAAAACTTCTGTTCAACGGCTTCACCGTCTTTCATCTGCACTCTTGCCTTCAAAAATCCGTTTGAATAATAGGCGCGTGAAATTCCATCCGCGATGCCATCGCTCATCTCAATCACTTCCGACACCTGACCGTTCTCGTGCCAGCGCCGAAAGGTTCCATGAATCTTTCCATCGACGATCGGTGCCTCGGAAAGACGTTTTCCGTCTGGATGCCACTTCGTTCGAAGTCCATGAGAAACGCCGTCACGAAAATGCTCGAGCACGACCAATGTTCCGTTGGTGGCCCACCCCTCCGAAGTTCCATTCAGGCGTCCGCCAAAAATCTGGCTGCGGGACCTGGGTGACCGGTCATCATAATTCTCCAGCATCAGACCCGTGAACGGCTCGCTTTTGCCGGACTCAAATAACCGCCCATCTGTCAGCGTCAATTTAGACCGCAAAACTTCGGGAACCACCTCCACCGTCTCATCGTCCTGCTGGCTGGCAGGACGCATCCCGCAAATCAGAACCCACCCGGCGGCGAGCACTCCGACAATAATTCCAGCAGCAAGCGGTCGTTTGAAGTGTGAAAGCGTGGTGGCAACGGACATCTTGTTGAAGGCCCAATCCCGTCACCTGACCACGGCCTTGAAAAACAGTCCTCCGGGACTCCCTTCCACGTTTGGAATCTCTACCTGCAATCTGCGAAAGTCGTTCGCAAGATAATTCTGGCGGAGAGGCGACGCGGCTCCTTCGGAGGGAACGGAGAATTCCACCGGCGTCCACTCCATGAGATCTGAGGTGCCCAAGATGGAATACGTGTGACCACGAATGGCCAGGAACTCAACGGTCGCAACACCGCCGGTCAATTGCTTCAACTCCAAGGCAAAACCATCTTCGGGATCAAACGCGTAAGTCCCGGCCAGATATTCATCCAGATTGCTCAAGCCATCCGCATCGGCATCGTCTCCGGGGTGGATGTCGGCGATGCCCAGGCCACCGCCCATTTGCGAGGCGAGCAACCGTTCCCAGGCATCGGGCAATCCATCGCCGTCACTGTCCTCTCCGAGGGTGAGATCGATCCGCGTTTTCCCGGCCGGTTCGCCCAAGTTCGCAAAGTTGCCCGACATCTCGATGGGTAGAAAGGTCGTTGAACCAATCACCACCTTGATGACAAAGGGAACCGTAGGCCGGAGAGCCGTGGCCTTGTAATTGTCGTCGGTCAACCCAGCGTCCATCGGCACAAAGAGCCGGTAGTTTACCCCGGGCTCGGCATCCTCGCCGAGTCGTCCACTGATGGTCTCTCCGCTCAATGTTTCCAGAATGATCTCCGCCGCCGGAAGATAGATGGGGTCCCCCAGTTCATCCCGTACCGTTCCGTAGATGACGTGATGCGGTGCGGGGGGGAAAGCGCAGGTCACGCCAGGGAGCAACAGGGCGACACCGCCCAACAACGCCAGCAACCGTCCGCAGATTCGATAGTCAATTTTCATCGGTGTATGGAAGGGTTTGCGAATCAGTTACCGGAATAGGAGTAGGTCACAAAATGGAGTTTGATGTCCCGCACAGTATGCAGGAACCGCTCGAGTCCCTCGTTGGGATCGTTGAGCAACGTCTTGCCCGGGATGACGAGTTTCCAGTGGCTGTTCCAAACCGAGCGACCCACCAGGCGGTTGTTGGTGTACTGGGACGGCATCAGATGTCCTCCCTCCCCATAGAGTTCCCGATTGAAGTAGGAGTCGCTTGATACCGGCCGAAAGGCTTGATGCTTGCGAACGGTGAACAAGGGTTCCGTGAGGGAGTCATTGGACTGATAGAGCGGTTCGGTCGAGAAATCCGATGCTCCGATATTAAATGGCATGGGAATGGCCACATCGTTCACCGACCACGATCGAATGGTGCTGCTGTCACCCAGTGGCGGACTGCGCATCGAGTCCACACCCACCGGAATCAGATAAACATATGGCGTAGCAGAAAGCCCCAGTGGATCGAGGTAAGAGAGATCCGGATCTGATGGTGACGTGCCGCCCGCTCCACTAACTGCCCCGCCGTTCGCCGCCGGGTCATCCATGCCCTGATAGCCAATCATCGCGACCCCCGCTCCAAAGATCTTGGTCGCAAAGGCACTGGGACTGAACGCGTGATCGCCGGCGGCCAACTGGCGGCCAAACAGGTTGTAGCCATCGCTAATGGTGGTGCTGAAGTCCAGAATCAGTCCCGGCACCGGCAATCCATTGCCGTTGCTGATCTGCATGGCCAACCGCCGCACGTCGGCGTCTTCCAGCAGGTCCCGGCGACGGGATTGCTGCAGCACCTGCATCCAGTTGTTGCTGCCGCGACCATCAGGGAGGATGCGGAACAGTTCAGTCCGCAGTGAGACGGTGGTGCCGTAGGCGTCCGGATTGTTGAAGCCAAGCCGGGATTTCACAACATCCCAATCGGCCTTCATTTCGGCGAGGGCGCTGGACAAGCCAGGATCTCCGGTATTACTGCCGGCGAACTGGGGTTCCCCATCCTGTACCACTCCCAGCGCGCGAGAATTGACAATTCGGCGGACAAAAGCCCGGCCGGCGCTCGTATCGAGCAAACCGGTTTCGTAATCATAGGCATTGGCCGCCAACAGGGCATAACGTGCGGCCAGATCGAACAACGTCTTGTAGCGCTCCAGCTTTTCATTCCGGAAGATGCGGAACGCGGCATCGCGTGTCCGATACCCCTGTACGAGCGCAGCGGCGCGCTTGCGGTAGATTTCGCGTTCTTCGAGGATGCGGTCGGCTTCTGCAAGACGGGCCTGGTAATTTCTCTGGGCATCGTCCCGCTCGCGCAGCCGAAGGTTGATCCCCCAGAGTTGTTCCTGCATGTTTTCGAACTCGGTCCCAATTTCAACCATCGCCGTTCTTAAGGCGAGGCTCCGGCGCATCGGTTCCATCTGGTCAAACTCAACCCAGCGCTTGGAAGTTTCGGTAGCGAACGCCAAGGCTTTGAGCGCGGCAAAAAGTCCGTAATCCACCGAATCGCTAAGGATTCCCGAAGCCGATTTCAAACCATACAATCCGGCTCTCGCAGCGGGCAGGAGATCACCCCCATTGGAAAAACCCACGATGAAACTCTTGGGCAACGTGTCAATGGCCGCATCAAAGGCTTCATTTTTCGCGTTATCGATCATTTCAATCGCTCGTCGGGCCAACTCATTGGCAAGTTCCACTGACTCCAGAGTCTGTTCAGCGATCAAGAGGTCTTTCTCGAGATGATGGACCGCGTTGTAGGTTTCGATCTCCTCCTTGAATAGAGAAATATTCCGATCGAGAGTAGCCTTGGCCGCAAGCTGATCCCATAGGGCCTGACGGAGTCGGTTGTGCGCCGTGATCCGCGCTGAGATGGCTTCCTGAATCTTCCCAGGTGACCGCCGATTGCTGGCCCAGTCCGATGGTTTTTCGAAGAATCCATGAGGGCCGAGATGAAACTTGATGTAGAAATCTTTGGAGTAATCGTCACCCGTGTTGGAATCATCAAGATCCCATCCTTTGAAGTCGGTGTACTCGATGTTGACACCCCAGTCGCTGGGCAGATTGGAGATATCAATCTTGTAGAAGTAATCAGCCGTTTCTTTTGCGGGATAGTTCCACAGACCAATATCGTTGTCGGCAAAAACGATCTCAGGTGTCTCCACATACATGTAATGCAGGATGTCCGGGCCCACGTAATCCTGTTTCCAGGTTTTCCCAGGTCCCATGTCATCAGGATACGGAGTGCCATACAATTCAATAAGCGCGTTTCGATAGGCGAGTTCCTGCTCGACCACGCGGTTCTGCAGGTCCGCCAGGGAATCCTGCTCGGACCGCATCAACCGAGTGACATCCTTGGCATCGTCAAACGCAACCACCGCATTATTCAGCGCCCTCTTCGCCCGATCATAGATCTGCTCGAAATGCGTTTTACTATCGCTACCCGTAACATTCGGATCAATGTCCAATGCGATTGCATCTTCCGGCACACCCAGAGGGGAGAGCCCGCCCTCGGCATTTTCAAGTACCGCCTGTAGTCCGCTCCCCAACGTGGCAAGTTCCCGCAATTCAGGCACCGTGGTTCGGTCCACTTTCTGAATACCCTCATGAGTGGAAATTGGGTCCACTTCCGGCAACATCGAATTGCCAACCACCCAGTTTAAATAGGTGCCCTGCCCCACACGACTCGCCCATTGATCCATTCCCCAATGACGGGTGCTCGGCACCTGCCGTTGGGTGTTTTTGCGCGTGGGAGACATGTGCTCCCACCCCTCACTGCTGACCGGCTGGTAATCCTTCCGCCAGGTCAGGTCGAACACCTGCTGGCCGGCACGGGCCACGGCGGCGGCGGCGGACGCAAACTTGCGCTCGTCCTGATAGTCCACCGACACCGGCTTACCCAGGACATTCACCGCCTCGATGCGCGGCACCCAGTCGAAATTTGAATTCATCAACAGCGAGTAGTAACCCTTCAACGCGGTGAGGTAATGCCCATAGGCATCGCCGTGGCCCTGAGGAAACATACGAGCGGCATCTTCGGCATTGATGATGCCATCGGGATCCTGGTCAGGATTCTCGAGAATGTTGTAGTTGAGGGCGTAAATCACTTCACCCGCGTCAATGCCGCGCGTGTAGTTCCAAACAAGGCGATTGTAAACTGGTGTCACTTCGACCCCCGGCTGGAAGAAATCATCCCGCCCGCGCAACAACGCCAACTCCTCTTCCAGCAGCGTGGGCATCTGGCCCTTGAATGAAAACAACGCGGTGGCGATTTCTCCGTAGGTGTTGTCAGCCGTACCGATTCCAATGGTCGGATTGGCCGCGTCCGCCCAGGCTTCGTTGCCGACGAACATATAGAGATCGTTGAGGTATCCAGCAGCCAAAAGCAGGGCATCATTGGCCGGGCCGTAGTTGAATCCAGATTCAATGCTCAGCGAGCGTCCGCGCCGCAATACCGTTTCATAGATTTCGATCAGACCGTAATCGTTAATCGAATCCAAATTGAGTGCCACGTCGCCTTCCCAGCGTCGTCCAGCCTGGGTGAGAAGGCTGGCGTCGGTGTTCACCCGATTGCTGAAGAGATCCGTGATGCGCTGGTTGAACGGATTGATCCCGGCGAGCACTCGTTTGATCCAACCCTCGGCCAACGCGGGCTCGGTCCAGCGGGACCAGTCTTCGTCCGTCGGGTTGGCCCGATAGAGCGGATGGCTCGGGCTGAGGGGGCGATAACGCATGACCACGTAGTTGTCCCCGAGCGCCTGAATACCCGCGCCGCCGAGTGTGTAGCGCGGAATGTCCGCGTCGATTGCAGCCAGAGAAAGATAGCGGGACATCGTGGCATCGATTTCGGGTGGAAACCCGTCCACTGGCGCGGCGATCTTCCATTCATATTCAAATTCGTCCGTGCGCCCCGCCATGTCGGAGGTGTGCTGGAACGTGACCAGTTCGCTCAACGGATTTGGTGCCGGAATCACCTTCAATTCTCCACGATACAAATCGCCACCCACCTTGAATATATGCATGGCAACAGTATCGCCCGGTTCGGTGAAGGCTGTACCACTGGACTCAAGCACGGTGACGTAACCTTCGCCCGGCCCGGTGGCGCTGATGGCGTACGAATCCCGAGGCACATTGTCGCTCTTGATTTCGACCATTTCGCCGACACCCACGGAGACGGTCAGGACCGGATTCGGGATGTAGCTGCCCGGTTGATCTGGATTCTCATAAAACGTTTCCACGGCGGCGGCCAAACCGTCGACGGTGGCCACCCATTTGGAATAGTCCGCATCGGCGATGGGACAAAGCGCGTAGACCAATGCCAGGTCGGAACCGCGGAGCGCATTCAGTTGCAGGTAGCTCTCACCAAGCAGCTCTTCGACATACTCACCCTGCAACACTAGGGTCCCCTTTGCACTGCGATTTGGATCTAGGAACAATCGGGATACCAGATGCGGAGGCAGGTTTGGAAAATAGACTTTCCCCTGATTCAGCTCTGATTTCACGCCTGCGGGGAGCTCGCCCAGCCCTTGATCTTCAAGTGCGGAGAATTTCTGCCGCGTCGGATCGTGCAAGACCGCACTGTAGTTGGTCTGCGTCAGATCAGCGGCGATGGATTGCTGGTAAAGAATATGAGCGGTTTGGAAATCTCGAACTCCAGACAGATCGAAACCAGGCCGTGCGAGTGTCGCGCCGTAAGGAAGTGTGGGCAACGACTTGGAAGAATTCTTCGGGTCCCGCACCGGCCAGACAGGGCGGTAAACAATATCGAGAGCAGCCGTCTCTTTCGCGCCGCCATCTCCCAAGTACTGACCGGATGCAGGATTGATGGGCCGCAGATAAGGCACGATGCTCCCGGCGGTTGGAGGACTCGCCTCACCCGGCCAGGCGAAACTGGGTTCGGTCTTGTAGTAGTAACGTAATGTGAAACTGTTCGACGGAGCGGGAGACTGAGCAAGGAATGGAGGCCGGTTGCTGTAAGTGATGATCGTGCTGGTGTAGCTGTTCGTGCTTGAAATCAGCAGTGGGTCCTGACCTGCCACGCTGCCCGTGGTAACGACTGCCAGCGTCAGGTCGTTGGTGACCCGAGTTTTGTCATAGAGATCGTAGACAACCAGTTGCACGTTGTGACTCCCCTCATCTCCAGCTTCAGGTGTCCCCTGCAATGAAAGTCCGTGCACGCCCAGCCAAGCCGGGGCATCAATCACGTCAAGGCCAAGGAACTCATCCTGTCGGGACACATGCACCGAGAATTGAAACGGTTGATCCACGACAGCGGTCGCATTGGACACGGAGTTGAACAACCCATTCGCCAAATCGTAGCGTCCTATTTCAAGCGCTGGCAGCCCTGCGTGTAAACCGCGATAGACCCAGAAATCCTCGTGACGATCGCGGTAGGTGAACCGCACATAGTTACTGTACGAACCCGTTGCATCGGCTGCGATCCAACCGCCCGGAAAATCTCCATCGCCACCTGTGGGTTCCTTGTTGTAGTTGATCGCGGCGTCTCCGCTGCCCTCGACCGGCTTGGCCAGCAGCGGTAGTGGCATCGGCGCCTGGAGGGGTTGACCTGCTGGGACGATATAGTCGAAAACATAGCCCGCATCTGGTTTTTCACGCAGCACCTTGAAGACAGACATATCGGGGCGACCATCCACTGATTCGTAGTCGACCAGAACGTAGGGTTCTGATGAATACTCTCCGTTGGTCGACGTGATAATGTTCAGATCGTCGCGGGTGGCAAATGGAGTCCCGCCGGACATGATCGCATGTTCCTCGTTGGGATTGTAACCGTGTGCGTTTGGATCGTTCTGGAAATAGATTGTTCCCAGCGCTTCCGAGACCGAGAGTCCCGTGCCGCCGAGATTGCTGGCGAGCACGATTTCCCGGGGATTGGACGGCCATTGAATCGTGTACTGCCCAATGACCGATGGCCAGTAGATCGTGTCGAACCCCTTCTGCGTGTTACCCGCGTTCGGGCCGGAGTTCGCACCGTTGGCGCGGAACCACCAGACTTCGAGTTTATTCGATCCGGGGATCTCATTTACCGGGATGATCGCGCCGCTGTTTGCCACGTCGAATCCGCTGACGAACGGATCCACGTAAGTGTTGATATCGTATGAGGTGCCGATATTCAGATTGAGGTGCCCCGCGAGGTACTCCAGACCAACCGCAGATCCAAGCTCCTGGCTCGGAGCCTGAATTCGCTCACCAACATCCACAGTCTGATTGACCACGCGCGGAGCTGTCAGTTCGTCCGGCCACGAGAATGTCTGGTTCGTGGAGTTCCATGCGGTGAGGTTGGTGACAACCGAATCATTGGCAAAGTTGCTGGTTTTTAAGTCCTGACCCAGCCAGGAAAACACGCGCTCGAAGGCAACGTTCTGGTCGGAGGTGAACCGCAGCAATGCCCGGTGGGCCGGGTAGGTGGGTTCCAGAAATGTATAAAACTTGAACTCAGCCGTCAGTTTGGCTCTGGGCCGGTCAAGAGGATCCTGATATTCGAGAATGGGCACATTCTTTGTGGAGAGCACGACTGCCGTCGCCTGTGCCTCCGCTTCCGTGGCGACGATCGGCCTCATGTAATGACTGTATCGTCCCACATCGGATGGCCAGTCGAGATGGTAACGGCCGAACAGTTTGGGCCACTTGATTCCCGCCTCGCCTTCCTCCAGCCAATGCACCATGTAATCATTTAGATTGGCAGTTTTGCGGGTCGCATACAGTTCGATCGCCTCGCTACCGGCAACATTCTGTTGAAAGGCAAATGACGTGCCGATCCCTTGTTGGACCGGTTCGGGAAACAGTTCTTCGATCAAACCTGATCCAGGCGGCGTTATCCGTTCGCCCAGCTCAATGGCTTGGTCGGCGGGGTTCACCTGCTTGAACACATCAACGATCTCTGTTCCAAGCTGATCGTACGTCACTCCATCCGAATGCCGGTCACCAAGTAGTTCAACGAATACCCGCCCCTCCTGGTTGTAGGCGTAAATATAGCCCTGCTGTTGATCGTACCATAATGTCCTGAGTTCCTGGAGCACGTTGGTCTCATTGTTTCCGCCTTCCGCCGGATTGGTCCCCCCGATACCGACAAATTCGGAGGCAACGGAGCGCGGAAACGAGTTGGTATTGAAGACAATGTTTACCGCCCCGACGCGAGAGGAAGGCACTGCCACTGGCTTGCCAAGACTCCGATACCCCTTTTCAGTCCAATATATTTTCCGCGGCGGTTTCACAGCACTGCCGGAAACGATGTAGCGAGAAGTATACAACTGGTACACGCTCGCCCCATTGGTTTCAAAACTCGCACTGCCAAGCAGATTCGTGTAGCCCACGGGCACTGTACCCGTTGTGAAAGGGACTAACTTTCTCCAGGTAATGAAAATGGGGCCGGGTTGAATCGCGTAAACTTTTCTGGCGTGGGGGCTCCAGTAGTAAGGCGCATTCGTGTGATTATTTCCGGAATAAGGTTGAGGCAACCAAAACGATTCGGGAGTCTGACCCGTCAGCAAAACCCCTTGTTCATCCGTAGCCGGCACGGACACGATGCTGCCGAAAGCGAACGAAATCTGGCGACTCAGGTAAGGTGCGCCAATCTGACCACGGCGCATCACAATCACGACCGGACTCACCGGGTTCTGGCTCTCCGATCTTCCTACTGGCAATCCCATGTCCGCAGCCAGAGCACCATCGAACGCTGCACTGCCATCGTTCAGACTCGTGTTATTGCTGACCGTCTGCCAGGAGCTCAAGGTCAACCCGGGGACGCCGCCAAATGAGACCAATCCTCTGAACTGATTCGCAGTGGGCGGTGGATCAAGGGGATTCCCTTCAACGGCGGTAGGCATTCTGCCATCTGATCCTGGTGGCGAGTCAAACACAGTCGAAATCGGAACCCCGCGATCGGACTGCAGATTAAACGTCGTCTGGCTCTGATGGAATTCCAACGTGGTCGTAGCCGCTCTTCCGAACAACAGCGTACCCAGCAGAACGGTGGCAACCAAGAAGGGGCGGAAAAGCCTATTCATATAATTAAGATCTTTCAGTGTTGATCACCAATTTGACGTCCATCGGAGTCGATTTGAATTCGTGTGACCGACGGGTTTTCAGGTATCTACTGACACTACACATCAATGGGCTCTACTGATCGTATGACGAGACGACGGTTCCTATCCAAATGGAAGAATCATTACCGCCTGCAGCAAAACGCATTAACGTCACCTCCGTCATATGTGACGAATACCACGGATCACCAAACGTGATTTTGCAGAAAGTGACGTTTTGAGCAGAAGTGTAAATCTGAGTCGTGCCGGTATTGGTGCTGTACAACGCAACAAACCCACCGACAGCTGCGCCACTGCCATTTGCTCCTGTGTAATGAATTATTGCCCCACCAATAGGAGCCGGTCCGACATAGCGAAGACGCAATCCACCTGGTGAACCATCGCGTTCCAACACGAACTTGTTATCCCGAGCAACAACCTGTCCAGCCGTGCTGGAGGTGCTTAAAACTCGACGTATAACCAAACCAGATAGATTTGGAGCTTGCGAGGTACCCGTCTCCGACCCAGTTCGAAGAGTCCCTATAATCCGTTGATTTCCACTAAAGGTGTTGGCAGAACCGCGTAAGGCCACGTTTCCACTCAAAACCGAATCAGGCACAACTCCGTTGATCTTTGATCCGGCCAGGTTCCCTGTGATCTTGGATCCATCCAACGGCGGGATCTGACTCGCGGTCAATCCGGTCAGCCCCGAGCCATTGCCAGTGAGCGTGGTAGCACTCACGCTACTACCGATGATGGAATTCGCGCTCACGCTTCCGTTGATCGTCAACTCACCGTTCGCGGTACTTACAATGTTCGATCCGTTGGGGCTGACGAGGGCGGTGGAATTCTTCGCTAGATAGGTGTATGGCGAACTGAGCAAACGCAGTCTTGGCTGTATGTTCACATCGGATCCTTGATTGCCGATGCCTTTTACTGTCATGCCGACATATCGATCTGACGCTTCCGGTCCGGTGAACACATCCGATAGGAGGGGGCGCAGGTCACCCGAGTCAGCACCTTCTCCCATGAGCACGCTGAAGTAGCCCTTGTCGACGGTCACGGTTTGCTGTTCGCCCCACAACACCTGTCCCGCACTCTGGTCATCATGAATGCGAAAAATAACGTCGTAGTTCTGTGGTGCCGTTTCGCCGAGCGGGTCGCCATTCGCATCCGTGAGGTATCCCTGATAGGCCATACGGTCCGGCGGATTAGGAGTGGCTTGCGCGATGGCACGCGAGTTCCCCAGCGCGAAAGCCAGGACCAGAAGATGAAGGGTAACGGCAGCACGAAGCAGCACCGCCAGCGCAGGGTTTGTTTTCATTTGAATACGATCGTGGTTTTGTTGACCCGTAATTTGAGACTGTGCGAATGTAAATTTCATGGCGTCGTGAGCGTGGGAATATCCGAGACGTGATTTAGCGTGAACACACCGCGCACCTCGAATTGCCGCGTGTCATGCGTGCCGCCGGCTCGCGCCAGGCCCAGCATCCTGATCGTCTCCAAATAGTTGCCGGTCAGCGTCTGGTCGCCACTCGTGCGGCTGTTAAAATCATTTCCTGGAGGCATCACGTTGAGGGTGATGTCACGAATGACGGTATAAGACTCCGCACCCTGCGGCTGTTCATTGGAAAACCGTGCGTCCATATTGTCGTGATCGGGATGGTAAGTGTGCAGAAACGGGCTTGAGGCGTGGTCGTCGAACTTGTTGGTCACACTGGCGGTCAACGTCGCGCCCTGCCCGAGCAGATCGCTGAACTGCCATCCGTCATTCGATTCGGACCACGGGAGCTGCGCCGCGCTGATACGACGGGCCTCACTGATAAAGTCCCGGTTCAGGAGCGACTCCCGTGTGGTCACAACGGCATTGATCGAATCATCCAGACCGAAATAGACACGCTGGAGCAAGACCGCAGCGCCGGAGGACGGACTGTGAACAATCAGGCGCAGAGGAAACGGAGTCGGAACGCCAGTGAGATTGGTGTCGATGCCGGTCACGACATACTGCCCGCTATCCAAGACCACCAAATCGTCACCGGTTCGGTCGTATGATTTCAGATATTGCCCAACCTGAGTAACCGCCGCCCCCCCGACCCAGAGCCCGGCTGTGGAAGAGACGTTGGCTGAAAGCGGCACGTCCATCCGGGAATGCCCCAGTGAATCGGTGAACCGCAGCACGCCGGCCAGAAGATCTCCGACATTTCCCGAAATCACTGCCCTGTCCAGACCCAGAACCACTTCAACTTCCGACCCCTCCTGTTCCCGCCCATTGAGCGTCCAAGTGTGCGTGCTCGACACTGGTAGATTGGTATAGCCGTAGGTGAGATTGGTCAGGTTAAGGCCACCGCGAACGAGAATTGGCGGGATGCCGGCGATCGGAGTCTGGCCGTTCGGCGCGGTTTCCGAATTGATCAGTTGCAGGCTGATGGTCAGGGGATCAGGCGAGAGGTTTCGCAGCCGAAAATTTTGAGTACCCTTGTTGTCCCCAAAGTCCACACCAAGGCTGCTTGTCAAAACCACTTCGAACGGACCAAAGTATCGATTAAACACCGTGCCGTTGCGCATCCAGAACGCCTCTCCGCGCCGCACCGGTGTGGCACGCCGAGCCAGAACTTCAACTGGATTATTCGGTCCCATCTCTCCTCCCACATACCGAAAAATCTCGGTCGTCAAGGGGGGCAACGCGGGAGCTTTCGCCAGAAATGATTCGAAGCTTGGAGGTGATGTCGGGCTGGTGGAGAACCCCACGAAGTTCAATCCTGTGACACTCCATTCATGCCGCGGCACAGCAGGCCGCCCTTTGATCTGCCAGGTGTAACTCGTCACGTTGGTCCCCACGTTCACAAGATAGGCCGAGTCGCCGACGAGGCGTTGGAAACCCGCATTCGCTTTTGCTCGCACCCAGCTGGACCACTCGCTGCCCTGATCAGTGGGTTCCGATGGACTGTCGCTGAACTGCACGGTGGACGAAGGGTTCCACCGCCACACCTGCAGGATGGGGTTGGAAATATCGTTGCCCACCAACGAGTCAAGCGTGTCGTACGACGCGTCGACGTTAAGAAAAACAGCATTCCAACCCGCCTTCAATTCAAATGACTGAGTCAGCCACTGCGCCTGACAGTTCAGATGGAGAACGCATCCGAGCGCGAGGAGGACAACGAGCTGGCAGCGATTAGTAATACGTCTTATGGCCATTGTTTGGGGGAATGAGGAGGAGAACACACTGACCACGGGAACTATACAGCGGGCTTAACGAGCAGTTTTGGTACGCGAAACAAACAAACCGACCCTCGTTTGTCAATTATTTAACCGTGTAATCTGGCAGGCGATTGCGAGTTCGACCATCACACACGCACGTTTCCCTGTTGTACATCGGGCTCTCTCTCACTCCACAATGTTTGCAGTTGGTCCGACGACACCACAAGTCGGACGGCAGCGGGGTGAGCGACCGACGTTGAACGGGCGAGATTGATCGGAGAAAAGACAACCACGAAGTCGGGGACTTTGGAGTCACACACATGCGACCTTGACACAAAATCAATCGCCCGCCCCAAATTGATCGTCGGACTGACGCGAGGGTTGAACTATGGTACGAGCGCGGCGGACTGAATCTTCTCCAAGGCTTCCCACCGCGCGTAGAGCTTAGCGACGGTGGCTTTCGCTGCGGCGAGTTGCGCGGTTAGTTTGGTGGCCTGGTTTCCGTGTTTCCGGTGAAAGTCAGGGTCGGCAAAAATGCCTTCGATGCGGACCACTTCGGCCTCGGCTTCATGAATCGTTGCTTCGATGCGTTCAAGCTCATGCTTCTCAGTGAACGTCAGTTTGCGCACCTTCACCGCAGGCTGGTTTGATCCCGACTTCGCACCGGATGCGTTCGCCTCCGCTTTCCATTGTTCGGCTTCGGCGGCCGCGCGTTTGTCTTTCTCCAGATAATAGTCGTAGTCACCGACGCTGTGAACAAGGCGCCCTTCACCTTCGAACGCGAGAATTCCAGTGCAGACGCGGTTGAGAAAGTAGCGGTCGTGACTCACCACCAAAACGACACCAGGGAACTGGAGCAATGCCTCTTCTAGAATTCGCAGCGTCGGCAGATCGAGGTCATTGGTCGGCTCGTCGAGAATCAGAAAGTTCCCGCCGTTTTTCAGGATGCGCGCGAGCAGCAACCGGCTGCGTTCACCGCCGCTCAGGTATTTCACCTGTGTGGTGATCCGGTCGTCGGTGAACAGAAACCGCTTCAGATAACCGCGCAGAGCCAGTCGCTCCTTGCCAAACATGATGAACTCAGAACCGTCGCTCACTTCGTCGAGCACGGTCTTTTCCTCGTTGAGCTGGAGCCGGGACTGGTCAACGTAATTAAACTGCGTGAGCTGGCCGGTCTTCACCTCGCCAGTCGTGGGCTCGAGCTGGCCGAGAATAATCTTGAGCAGGGTCGTCTTGCCCAGCCCATTTCTTCCGGTGATGCCGAGTCGTTGGCCGCCTTCAAACTTCAGGTTCAACTCGCTGAACAGCTGTCGTCCGCCGAGTTCAATTCCGACATTGGTCAGTTCGACAACGCGGTTGCCCAGCTGCGGCGGTGGCGGAATTACCAGATCCATGTCGCCATCCTTTTCCACGGCCTTCTGGTCGGCCACGTCGAAATAACGGTCCAGCCGGCTCTTCGACTTTGTGGTGCGCGCCTTCGGTCCGCGTCGCACCCATTCAAGTTCGCGCTTCAGGAACATCTGCCGTTTGTGCTCGGTGATTTCCTGGGAGGCTTCGCGCTCAGCCTTGCCGATCATGTAATCGGTGTAGTTGCCCTTGTAGGAATAAAAAATTCCGTTCGACAACTCGACGATCGAGGTGGTGATCTGGTCGAGAAAGTAACGGTCATGCGTCACCATCAGCAGCGTGTCGGGATAGCCCTTGAGAAACTGGCAAAGCCACTCGATCGATTCGGCGTCCAGATGGTTGGTCGGCTCATCAAGGATCAACAAGTCGGGCTGCGAAACGAGCGCGCGACAAAGTGCGACCCGGCGTTGTTCTCCGCCGGACAGACTGGCGATGTCGCGGGTGCTCTCCGGGCAGTTCAATTTCGACATTGCCGTCGCCACCCGGTGCTCAAGCCCCCAAGCATCGTAGTGATTGATCTTCTGCTCCACTGCCTCATGTCGTTTAGACATTGCGGGAAGCGCTTCGAATTCCTCGATCAAATCCAGGACATGCTTCGCGCCGGAGCGGATGTTCTCCTCGACGTTGAGCGCGGGATCGAGTGTGAAATCCTGCGAAAGATAACCGACGATCAGATCACGCCGCTGCGAAACGCTGCCCGAGTCGGGAACGTTCAGTCCGGCGAGAATTTTCAGAAAGGTCGACTTGCCGGAACCGTTCCGGCCGACCAGTCCGACGCGCTCGCCTTCATGCAGCGCGAGCGACGCCTGGTCCAGAATCGAACGGTCGTTGAATTTCACGACCAGATTGGTCGCAGTCAAAAGTGTGGGGGTTGTCTCGTCGGCCATAATGAACTACGCGTCCTGCGTGGGTGGAAGGGCGTGCAGTTTGATGCCGCTGTTGGTTTCAGAAAAATAATTCGCCGACCATTCGTCGCTAAACAGGATCGCCGGGAGACCGCCGATATCAAAAACGACACGCGCACTGGACGGCAGTTTCAGCGACCCCAGGTTCTCCCTGTCAAAACCAAGCGGCAGCCACCGAATGAACGTCCACGATGTCGGCTCAAGCCGGGACAGCGCGCCGTATTCGGATTCGAGCCGGTACTGCACCACTTCAAATTGGAGCGGACCGACGGCAGCAAGCAACGGCACTTTGGCCAGCGAATCGGGAATCTCAAACGACTGGATGACGCCTTCCTGAAGCAGCTGGTCGAGGCCGGTCCGGAACTGTTTGTACTTCGCCGTGTTAGGGTTGTGAAGGTAACTGAAACTCTCCGGCGTGAACCGTGGAATCTCTTTGTAGACGATCGATTTGTCGGTGGTCAACGTGTCGCCAATGCCAAATTCGCCGTGGCCGACCAGCCCGATGATGTCGCCGGCGTATCCTTCGTCCACGGTTTCGCGATCATTGCCGAACAGTTTGTGTGAACTGCTGAGCCGCACGGTCTTTCCCGAGCGTTGGTGCGTCACCGTCATGTCGCGCTCAAACTTGCCAGAACAGATGCGGATGAACGCAATCCGGTCGCGGTGACGCGGGTCCATGTTCGCCTGGATCTTGAAGATGAATCCGGAGAACTGGTCGTGATCCGGCTCAATGATCTTGCCCTCGACTTCGTGCGCGGCGGGTTCCGGAGAGTATTTCAGGAACCCGTCGAGCAGCAGTTGAACCCCGAAGTTGTTCACGCCGCTGCCAAAAAATACGGGAGTGATCCTCCCGGCGAGCACTTCCTTGTGATCGAACGATTCACCGGCCGAATCGAGCATCCCGAGTTCTTCAGAAACCTGGTTGAACGTCGGTTCGTCCAGACGATCCTTGATGAACGGGTCTGAGAAATTGCCGATCGAAACGGGAGACTGATATTTTCCGCCCACGGTACGCTCGAACAAATGCACTTGTTTCGCCAGCCGGTCATAGACGCCCTTGAAATCGATGCCGCTGCCGATCGGCCAATTGACCGCGAACGCGCCGATGCCGAGAACTTTCTCCAGTTCATCCAGCAGTTCAAGCGGATCACGCGTCGGGCGATCGCACTTGTTCATGAACGTGAAAATAGGAACGCCCCGCTGGCGGCAGACTTCGAACAATTTGCGGGTCTGCGTTTCAATGCCTTTCGCGGCATCAATGACCATGATTACGGCGTCCACGGCCGTGAGCACACGGTAGGTGTCTTCGGAAAAATCTTTGTGGCCTGGCGTGTCGAGCAGGTTGATGAGATGCCCCCGATACTCGAACTGCAGGACGGTTGAGCTGATGGAGATGCCGCGTTTGCGTTCGAGTTCCATCCAGTCGGAGGTGGAGGCACGCTGGTTCTTGCGCGCCGTCACCGAGCCTGCAAGCTGCACGGCGCCGCCATAGAGCAGGAGCTTTTCCGTCAACGTCGTCTTGCCCGCATCCGGATGTGAGATGATGGCAAACGTGCGACGACGGGAGATATGTTTTTTGAGATCCACGGTAAGCGGAGGAAACGAAAGGTTGGCGCCAGAAGTCAGCGCGGACGGACGAGCGAGAAAAAGCGGTCCTCGTATTCCTGAAAAAGATTACGGCGACGCAGCAGATCAGCCAGAGCCTGAATCTTCGACGGGTCGTTGGCGGCGAGTTCGAACGCCATTTTGATTTCGCGATGATGTCCGTTGGGATCGCGCCCAAGATCGTTCGCATTCAGGCCGATGGATTTCTGCACCATGCCGACCATGAGTTTGAGCAGGCAAACTTCCCACGGATCTTCGACCCCCTTGATCAGGGCCTGCATGCCGCGCCCTCGTTCGTTGATCTCAGTTTTCAACTTGTCGATCACCAGGTCGGTCTTGTCGTTGACGACTTCAGTGCGGATGGCTTCCTTGCGGATCTTGAATCCGTACTTGAGGATCATCAGCTGGTGTTCATTCTCGCGCAGCCACGACATGTAGGACTCGGCCTGCGATTCCTCGAAGCCTTCGAGCAGCGATTCCGCCACGCTGCTGGGAGCAACAATCTGCGGGCGGTACGCGTGAACTTTTCCCTCACGGACCCGCACTTGGTCGACGGCGTCCATCAACTCGGTCACTAGGAAATAATGGACCACGGTCGTCCCGAAACTTTCCAATTGTTGCTCCGGCTGGATCAACAATTCGGAATGATTCAGGGCGTACCAGAAGTCATACTGCTCTTTTGAATCCATCCGATTGAAACGAATACGACGCGCGAATTTTGGGAGGAATTGCGGCGCCTACTGCCCTTTGTCTTTATCCTTGCCGGTGGTCAGCTCAACTTTCAGCCAGTAGAGCAACGCCGGTCCAAAACACACCATCAAGCCGATTGGCATCGTAAATATACTCCAGAATTTGTCCATAACAGGGCGCGAACATTGCGTGCAGACGAACGAATGTAAAGCGGCGTTTTGCAGGAATTTCCCGGCTAAACTGCTGATGAAGGCAAACTGATCAGGTTACCGCCATCGACCTGCCAGGTGGTCACTTTGCGCTCAAGTTCGCGCGGCCAGTTCCGTTCCGTGCAAGTCATAAACACCTGCCCCCGCGTGTGGTGCGTGCGCTCCAGCAACGGAAGCATCCCGCTCCGGCGTTTCAGATCGAGTTCCCCCATCACGTCGTCGATCAACAAAATCGGCGGCACCCCAAGTATGCCGGTCAGGTACTCCGCCTGAGCCATCTTGAGCGCAACCACCAGACTGCGCTTCTGCCCCTCAGAACCGTAGTGGGCAGCCGATTGTTTGTTAAGCATCAGCGTCAGGTCGTCGCGATGAGGGCCCACGATGGTGGACCGGTAGTTCCGTTCACGCGCACGGGATTTGGTCAATTCGGTCGCAAAATCCTCCCTGACCGACGGCGCGTATTCGATTCGAAGTTCTTCAGCATCACTGGAAATGCGCCGGTAAGCGAGCCGGGCCAAGGGGGACACCCGCGGCACCAGCTCACGCCGAAGTTTCATTAATTCGTTCCCCGTTGAAATCAATTCGTGGGTGAAACTTTCCAGAAGATTTTCGTCAAGGTTACGTTGTTTCAGGATCGCGTTCCTGGATCGGGCAATCTTCATGTAACGCTGAAGCAACGGCAGGTAACCCGGATGAGTCTGCGCGAGCAACAGATCCATGAACCGTCGCCGGACCCGCGCGGTGCCCTTGAGCAATTGAAGATCTTCGGTGCAGAAAACCACGGCCCGCATCGTCCCGAGATAACTTGTCAGTTGCCGGACTGGTTCGCCGTTGAGTGAGATTTTTCGTTCCTTCTGCGACCAGTAGATTTTGACGTCGCTTTTGCCCTGCCCGACGACCGAGCCCCCGATGAAGTAACCCTTCTCTCCGTGACGAATCATCTGCGATCCTCCGACACCGCGGAAGGAACGCAGCGTCGCCATGACATAAAGGGCTTCCAGCAAATTGGTTTTGCCCTGTGCGTTGTCGCCGAGCAGCAACTGGAACCCGGGCGAGAACTCCGCATCCAACCGCGGGTAATTGCGGAAGTCACGAAGTCTAAGCTGGGCGAGATGCACGCCGCAGAGGTTGCGCAGGAGTGACAATCGGCCGGAAGAAAAAACTGAACAAAGGACCGGAAATCGAAATCTGAACTTGTCACCCTCGGGACGCTCCGACCAAGATCCTGCCTTCGTCCGGCCTGGCATCCTTGTCGCCGGTTGAACACGCGACGAACATGGCCAACATCAGCGGTTCTCCTAAAACATGATCGCGGAGATACTGACGTGTTTTGGCGGGCGGTGAACATCTGAAACGTGGCTGAACTACGGTCAAACCTGTCGGCTCCACTCCTGCGCGGATTGGAGTCACTGCTCCCGGTTTCCGTGCTCCTGACGGTGCTCTATCCGATTGCGTTCGTCCGCGCCGTCATCCACCAGCTTTACAAACGTCCGAACCCGCTTCAGCTGCCACCAATAATGGATTCACGGCCACCCCGCGCACGACTGCTCCGGCTGTCGATGTATCTCAACCGGATGTTCGAGTTCATTCCGGATCGAATGAATTCACCCAAGTGGCGGGCCCGATGTCGATACGTGGGCTTCGAACCTGTGCTTGAAGCGCTGGCTGCCGGAACCCCGGTCATTTTTACATTCCCCCATTTCGGCCCTTACAGCCTGATGAGGCGTTGGTTGTGCGCGAAAGGAATTCGAGCCGTAATGATCACCGGTCGCGACATCTTCAGTCCGTCACCCCTCGACCAGAGGAAGAACGAATGGGCCTCGGCCGCCGGGATTCCACCCGCGTTTCATCTGGATCAACTTTCCGATGTCGTGCGGGAGTTCAAGAAAGGCAATCCGCTCACAATGGCGTTTGACGCACGGCACAACCGCGAAGTGACGATTCCCCTCCCCGACGGTAGCGGATACAGGGTGGCCACCGGCGCAATCCGACTCGCAAAAAAATACGGGGCGCGATTGTTTCCGTGCGTCCTCTACAACACCGGTCCCTGGCGGTTCACGTTCGAAATGGCACCAGCCGTTCCGACCGACGCACTGGAACAGGATGACCAGATCGCCGCGCAGGATATCGTGTCCAAGTTGCTCCCGATTTTTATGCAGCACCCCGATCAATGGAACACTGAAATGCTGGACCAGTTCGTTCCATCATCAACCACCGTGACTTCCTGATGTCATCCAGATTGTTACATCAACTCCTCGCCGACAACCCAATTGTCGTCACCGGCACCGGGGTGGTTTCTGCCGGCGGATGTTCGAATGACGCGCTCTGGAACGCACTGATGGCAGGCCGGGGAACAGCCGACTGGATGGAGTTTGACATCGCCGGAGAAACACAGCGGTTGCCGGTCTGCTCAATCGCTGGCTGGGACCTCGCCGATCCGGTGCTGCAGCGAATGCGACGGAGGGACCGCTCTGTGCAAATCGGCTGGAAAGCGGCCGTTCAGGCCGTGCAACAGGCCGGATTGTGGAATGCACCCGAACTCCAATCGGCGGGGTTGATGGTGGGATCGTCCCGAGGGCCGATCACCCGGCTGGATGAAGCGTTCCGCCGGGTCGATACGCCCCGGTATCCACCGACGATCACGGCTGACTGCACCTTCGCCTCGCTGAGCGGTGCGTTGGCCCTGGAATTGAAGAATCACGGACCCAGCGGCACTATGTCCGCCACCTGCGCGTCGGCGGCCTACGCCATTGCGCACGCAGCCGAACAACTTCTTCTCGGCAAAGCGGACATCATGCTGGTGGGGGGAACAGATGCGCCACTGCACCGGGCGACGGTCGCTCAAATGCAGGCCGCCGGGGTTTTGGGATTCCACGATGATCCTCGTCAAAGCTGCCGACCGTTCGACGTCACCCGCAACGGTCTGGTCCTCGGCGAAGGGGCAGCTTTCCTGATGCTTGAAACGTCCCGTTCCGCCGACAAACGCGGCGCCACTCCACTGGCGGAATTGTCGGGCTGGCACACCTGTCTGGATCCGGCTGGCCGCGCCGGAGTCAGCGAGCGAGGGAACGGCATGGTCACCGTCGCGAACGGTGCGCTCGACATGGCGGGCCTGACGCCGTCCGAGATAGATCACGTCAACACGCACGGAACCGGGACGCGCCTGAATGAGCACGCGGAATCACAGGCGCTCTTCACGATCTTTGGAGACAGCGTCCACCACCTTCCGTGCGTGTCGACAAAGCCCGTGACCGGTCATTGTCTGGGCGCCACTCCGGCTCTTGAGGCGGTGATCTGCGTCGAGGCACTTCAACGACAACAGATTCCTCCAACCGTCAATTGCGCTGAGCAGGACCCGGATTGCCCGGTTCATCTGCATCGTGGCGGCCCCCTCGCCGCCCCGCTTCGCCATGTGATGTCGAACTCACTTGGATTTTGGGGCTACCATGCTTCACTGATTTTTTCTAAGAACGGGACCTGACATGACCGACACGAACGACACCTCCCGCGCGTTCCGCCTGGAACTGAAACAGATCCAGAAACAGCACCCGTTGTTTCGAAGGACGCATCCGTTTTGGAGGGATTGTTTTCGTGGAAAGTTAAGCAAGAAGGATGTTCGCCACTGGGCGTTGGAAATCTATCCGTTAGTCGAAATTTTTTCGCGGCTCTACATCCAGGTGGCCGCCCACTGCGAGTCGGAACGTGCGCTGACCTTTCTTGCCGAGACGATCTACGAAGAAACCGGCAGCGGAAAGGAATCGGAGTCGCACCCCCTGCTGTTTCGCAACTTCCTCAATTCATTGGGCGTGGTTGACGACGAGATTCCACACCATTCCACAACCGAAGCCGGCAAAAAGCTCGTTGATTATTCGTGGAAAACCGTTCGCGAAGGAACCTTCCTTGAAGGCCTCTCCCTGGTCGGGCTGGGCATCGAACGTCCCCTGCCGACTTTCTTCAAGATGATTTCGAATTCGTTTCAAAAGCACCTCCGCTTGACCGAAACCGACGTCCACTTCTTCGCCGTCCATACCGTGGCGGATGTCAAACACAGCCAACTGGCCGCACGAATTGTGGCCGAAGAAGCCCGGACCAGTGACCAGCGGAAATCCGTTGCGCGAATCTTGAACAAAGTCTGGGATCTGCAGCTGCAGCAGCTCGACACGCTCGCGGCGAACCGATGCAGGACCGAGCTTTCAAACGTCAGCTGAGCAGAGGCAAAGCAGTCGTTCCGGGCAAATAGCCGTTTCATCGCAGGCCGATTAGTTCTTGAAACAAAAAAACCGCTGCCTGTTACGGGCAGCGGTTGAGGAAAAATACTATCTCAAGACTACTTCTTTTTCCGGGCACCGTATCCAAGAGCCAGAAGACCGAGGCCCATCAGTCCGGCGGTCACACCACCGTCCGGAACATTGCTCGCAGTCACGACCCGGATCCAGTCACCGGGCTCGCTCACATGCATGTTTACGGTGATTTGATTCCCTGAGATCACGTAGCTGTCGGCGTTATTACCGGTAAGTTCCAATCCGCGAGCAGAATAGGGAGCCACCTGATCTACCGGACCGATGGTGTAGTTGGATCCGGGCGCTCCCAACTCAAAGGTCGAATTAGCCTCAAAATTGCCCGGTTTATCCGACATAACTCCAAGAATAATTCCGTCAAAAGTCCAGACCACGTTCACATGATGAGTTATTCCGTTGCCCGGCGTGTTTAGAAAAATCATGTGACTGTCAACCTTCGTGCCGATCGCAATCGATCCGCCGCCGTCAATCACATGGGCGACAGTTGTCACCACACCCTGAGCCTCATTAAATCCCTGCATCCCCGTGTTGGTTACGTTGTCCTCCAGAACGTATTGCGGTGCCGAAATGATCGCAGGAGCCGTGTACGGCCCGGTACCGGTACTGGCCGGACCGCTGACAGACATCAAACTGGCGTTGACGGTTTGGACGCCGACCACACAAACGACGGTGAGGATGGTAACAACAAATTTTTTCATACGTGCAACTTCCAGCAACCGACCAGCCAACGATATGCTGACCACCCAATTATTTGTTATCGACCTAGACCACAGCAATTTACATTCATAAAATTCATTAAGATCTCGGCCGAGTTTGAGTCCGGCGGCACGGGAGTGTAAGGCATCCCGACGGAATACCGCCAATTACCCGGATTTACGTAAAGTTTTCCGACAACCATCACTGGCAAGCCGCCAGCCCTTCCTCGAAGTCAACGATCTCCTTCAGCTGCGTCAGGAACCAGCGGTCGACCTTGGTGAGGTTGAAAATCTCTTCAACGGTGAACCCGGCCCGAAGTGCGTGCCGGATGAAGAAGATACGTTTCGCGTTCGGCATGACGTCCGAGGACAATCTGAGCACCGGCAAGTATCGCTACCGGTGCTATCCCTCGCCGCACCTTCCGCACGGTTGGGACGCCGGCGTGCTGCGTTCGCTGGCCAAGCTCAAACCCGAAACTCTCGCCGTCATGCACGGCTCATCTTATCGCGGCCAATGCGATCACCTGCTCACCGGTCTGGCCGACGTGATCAAGGAAGAATTTGACAAGGCGTGAAGCAGAGGGCGGCGTTCACGCCGCTTCAACGTCCGAACCTAAACTGTACTCGAATTCTTCAATGGGTTTCTTACACTCATACGTTGAAGCCGCGTGAACGCCGCGCTCCTTGCGCAATGGAATCTCCAAAACCAACTCGCCGCACGCTGCCGAGGAATATCGGCTTGCTCAAACTCATCCGCGCCAAGCGGGAATGGAGTTGGAAGCCTTCCGCCGAGGAATTGAAGACAGGCTTTCGCGGCTGGCATCAGCGCGGTTATCTGCCGCACTTTGACGCTCCGGGCGTCACGCAGTTCATTAGGTTTCAACTTCACGACTCGTTCCCGGTGGCGCGTTGCGCGGAGCTTGAGGCGATTCTGAAAGACGCCGATGGTTCCGCGAAGCGCAAGAAACTTGAAGCGCGGCTGGATCGCGGCCATGGCGAATGCTGGCTGCGGCAACTCGATGTAGCTAAAGCCGTCGAAAAGATTTTGCTGGAAGGCGACGGACGTGATTACCGGATGCAAGCCTGGGTCATTATGCCGAACCACGTTCATCTGGTCGTGGACGTTTGGGACGTGCCGCTGGTAAAATCGATCAACGTTTGGAAAGGTAAATCATCGCGGCTGGCGAACTCGCTTTTGCAGCGCCGGGGAAAATTCTGGCAAGCGGATTATTACGACACGCTCGTCCGCAACGAAGCGCACTTGAAGCGCGCCATCCGTTACACGGAACAGAACCCCGTGAAAGCCTTTCTGGCGAAGGCCGCCCGCGATTGGCCGTGGAACAGCGCCCGGCATCGTGACGAGTACGAAAACCTGCCCTGGCAGTGCTCCACTTAGGCGCGCGGCATTTATGCCGCTTCAACGTGCGAAGTTCAGAAACCTTTTGAAATTTCAGACGCGCTGGGTGGACGAACGGTGAAGCGCCGTAAACGGCGCGCTCCGCCCGTGGAGCGCGAACTTCAGGTCGCTTCAAGGTGCGGATGGAACGAGGGCGTTGGAGAATTTATGGGCGTAATGGCGCGTGTGAGTCGAAGCGGCGTGAACGACGCGCTCCGGAAAAGTCCTCGCGGGGCCGGCTCGGACCGCTAAACCTAGGCTGATGGATTTGAATCCCGTCGGAATTCGCGGATGAAATGCCGAACCGCCACGGCACAGCCTTACTTCCCTTTGTAACGGAGGTAAAAATAGAAGTTTGAGGTGAGCTAGATTTCTGACCGCGATATAAGAGAATCTGGGTATGCACTTTACGCCCCTAGCTACCAGATGTTGTGGTTTCTCTGTTTTTCATGGAGCGGCCTCCGACCAGTTCCTTGCCTCGCACAGGATTCAAGGCGACCGCTTGCTCTAACAAGCGGTAGAAGAGAAGC
>JBDNGP010000012.1:0-16894 GCA_041689265.1 Verrucomicrobiota bacterium | reverse complement strand
CCGGATGCGGGTGTAGTTCAATGGTAGAACGGCAGCTTCCCAAGCTGCACACGAGGGTTCGATTCCCTTCACCCGCTCCATCTTTTTCGGCCTGCCAGAACCTCTTGATAAGCCCCGATTACAGGGCTTTTCTCATCGTCCACCCCACCCGGTGCTTTTCGTGGAAGTATACAGTTTCGGGGATGTATGACTGATTCACCGCCACAATCGAGTGCGCGAATGCACGACCGGTGATTATCCCGGCCATTCCGCTCACTGCCGGACGGACTTGCATAAATACGTAACCTTCGCGTCTCGCCGCTGGTATGCGCCTAATCGGCGATGGCTGACCACACCGCTTATTCGTTTCCGCTGGGATCGGTGAAATGGAAACGGCGTCCGCCCGGAAACGGGAAAATCGGTTTGATGATCGTGCCTCTGGCGGGCTTGACCTTGGAAAGCGTCTTCTCCAATTCCTTGCTGTAGAAAACGATCAACGCACTTCCGTTTTCCGTCGAAGAGCGCAAGTCCGATTTAAAAAATCCGCCATCCAAACCCTCGTTTGAAAACGCGGCGTAATCGGGTCCGTAATCCGTGAATGACCAGCCGAAAGCGGCGGTGAAGAATGACTTCGCGGCCTCGATGTCTTTTGCTGGAAACTCGACGTAGTTGATCTTTTCGTGAACGTTCATCCTGTCGGGAACTTCGGCGAAGGATTGTCGGTCATTCGGATTCCGATGTTCCGGAATCTTCGAGAATCAGTTTGCGCGCCTGGTCATGATCTTCGTCATTTAAGACCCACAGTTCCGCACTGAAAGCCGCGCCAGGGATGGCCCCGGATATGGCATCATTACGAACTTCGTTCTCGATGCGCATCGCGTCCAGCAGACTTTTTGCGAGTCCGACCTGGGCGCTGTCCGGTGAAGAGAATACTTGTTTCATAAGGAAAAGGGAGAGGTTGAAAAAAAACGGAAAAACGCAGTGACTTAAAGTTATCCTTTCCACGTTCATGGTTCAAAGCTAGTGACATGCGGGTCCCGGGTCAAGGCTCGCGGTTTTGTGGGGTGCGTTCGAAACCGTGGGGCGAGGTGGGGAGAGCCCTCCGGGCGAACCTGCAGACGCCCTGCCCGCCAATTCGTAACCAGACTGCTTCGAAGAACGGACCGTTTTGCCATCCATGGCCGAGGCGCACTGGCGGTTGCCGCCCAGCCTCCGAAGGCTCGCTCGGAGAGTCTCGCCTTTCCCCGCGCCGAGGCTTCCCGCGCTCAGAAGTGAAATGCGACACTCCGGTGTTAGTTGCTACTGTTAGGGCAATTGTATGCGTTGTCTCCGGGAGCGCAAGGGATAACCCGTCTTTGCGCGTCTTCCCGTGGGCCCCGCACGTTGAGGGCAGCACCTCAGCTCCCCGGCTCCGCAGTTCTGAACGGAGCGGAGCGGAGTTCTGAACTGCGGAGCCGGGGAGCCGGGTCATCCCGAGCTGCCTTCCAACTTGGACGGATGCTCAGGCGGTTCAGGTAGACCTGCCCGATGCCGACCTGCAACATCCGGGCAACTTCGCGTGTGCTCAGCCCTTTCACGGCACTGAGGTAAAAGATCTGGTAGTGCTCGGGTTTCACGCGGAGCTTCACCCGCTCCATGGCGGCGTCGATGAGGTTGCGCTCCCATTCGTCGTCCCACTCGGCGTCCTGCCGCTCGTCGGCCGCGAGATCCGGGATCCGCTCGATCAGCGGTGTCTGTCGCGAGTCTTCGTCCGATGCGGGGGATTGTCGGAAGGCGGGCTGCCTGCGGCGGAGCTGGTCGATGATCCGCAATCGCGTGACGTGCATGAGCCAGCCCTTGAAGGAGCACGTCTCCGGGTCATACACGAAGTCCGGCATCTTTCTGGCCACGGAAATAATGGTCTCCTGCACGACATCCTCGGCCTCCTGATCGCTCAGACCGGACCGGATGGCGACGCTGTAAATGAACTTCCAGTAGGTATTGAAGAAGTCACGCCAGCCCGCCTGGTCTTCCCAGTCGCGCAAACGATTGAGCAGGCTGCGCCGGGTGGGCAGCAGCTCTTCTCTTTCGTGGACCGTGTCCGGACCTGGCAACATGACAATGAAAGAATCGGATGACTCCGGTCTTTTCTTTCAAATATATTCTTCGTGTTCTCCATTCCCCGTGGCAAGCCATTATTTTTCTGGTTTCGGTCTGTTTTTTGTTCGAAGGCAGTCCGGTGGATTCGTTTCTGAAGGCCCGACGAAAAAAGGCGAACGGGGTTGCCGCTCGCCTTGGAGAGTTGGGACTCGGCAGGAGCTTCGCCCTACCGAATGAGCTCGCTCAATACCGGTAGTGCTCCGGCTTGTAGGGGCCTTCGACCTTCACTCCGATATACTTCGCCTGCTCGGGCGTGAGCTTGGTCAGCTTGACGCCGATCTTCTCGAGGTGCAGCCGGGCGACTTCTTCGTCGAGGTGCTTCGGCAGGACCTTCACTTCGCCGGCTTTGTACACGTCCTTGTTCGTCCAGAGATCGATCTGGGCGAGCGTCTGGTTGGTGAAGCTGTTAGACATCACGAAGCTCGGATGGCCGGTGGCGCAACCGAGGTTCACAAGGCGGCCTTCGGCGAGCATGTAAAGCTGACGTCCGTCTTCGAAGGTGTATTGATCGACCTGCGGCTTGACGTTCATCTTGGTAACGCCCGGTGCCTTGTTCAGCTTGTCCACCTGGATCTCGTTGTCGAAGTGGCCGATGTTACAAACGATCGCCTGATCCTTCATCTTGATCAGATGTTCGAGGCGGATGATGTCCTTGTTGCCGGTGGTGGTGACGTAGATGTCGCCCCAACCGAGCGTGTCTTCGATCGGCAGAACGCGGAAGCCTTCCATCGCCGCCTGCAACGCGCAGATCGGATCGATCTCGGTAACAACCACCTGGGCACCTTGAGCGCGAAGGGCTTGGGCGCAACCTTTGCCGACATCGCCGTAACCGCAGACCACGCCGACCTTGCCGGAAACCATGACGTCGGTGGCGCGCTTGATGCCGTCCACGAGTGATTCGCGGCAGCCGTAAAGGTTGTCGAACTTCGACTTGGTGACCGAGTCGTTGACGTTGATGGCAGGCACGCGGAGCGTTCCGGCCTTGGCCATTTCATAGAGGCGATGCACACCGGTGGTGGTCTCTTCAGAAACGCCTTTCCAGTCCTTGAAGTAGTTGGTCCACTTGATCGGATCTTCTGCGAGGACCTTCTTGAGCAACGCCTTGATGACGCCTTCCTCGTGGGATTCGCTTTCGCCCTCGACCCACTTGGAGCCTTCTTCGAGTTCGGCGCCCTTGTGGATGAGCAGCGTGGCGTCGCCACCGTCATCGACGATCAATTCAGGTCCTTTGCCGTTCGGCCAGGTCAACGCCTTGATGGTGCAATCCCAATACTCTTCCAATGTTTCACCCTTCCACGCGAACACAGGAACACCAGCGGCGGCAATCGCGGCGGCGGCGTGGTCCTGGGTCGAGAAGATGTTGCACGAACACCAGCGCACGTCGGCACCGAGATCGACGAGCGTCTCGATCAGCACGGCGGTCTGAATGGTCATGTGCAAGCTGCCCATGATCCGCACGCCCTTGAGCGGTTTCTCGGCGGCGTATTTGCGGCGCGTGGCCATCAGACCGGGCATCTCGTGCTCGGCGATGGAGATTTCTTTGCGGCCAAACTCGGCAAGGCCGATGTCTTTTACGTGGTAGTCTTTGGTCTTCGTTTCGGTGGCGGTATTCATGATTTCAATATGAGATTAATTTTTGAACTGGAGGTGGATCGAGCGTTGCCGGGGCTCCCATTTATTCCAACGGCGCGATCCGGTTTGGAGTGTTTCCGGAGCAAACCGTTTCCCAGGCGTTGAGCAGTTCCGCCTGATGGAGTGCGGCCCATTCCACGACAAAGCCGCGTGCGCGCGCGGGCAGGGAGCCGGCACACATTTGCAGGGCAAAGACCGCCCGGTGGCTTTCATAGAGGACATGGAAATGGGGCGGATTGTGGTCATTGAAAAACAGGCTGATCTCAGGCATTCGCCTCCTCCGGTTTCCAGCCGGAAAACATTTGCTCCACCGTGCCGCCACTCGCTTCGAGATACAGCGCGTCCGGACAGAGGTCGATGCCCCCGTCCCAAACGGGCCCACCAAAGTCGCCGATCCGGACTGTTTGAAAACATTCGGGATCGTTCCAGGCTGAGAAAACGCCTTTGCCCACGTGGCGGGAAAGATCCACCACGCCTTCGAACCCGTCGTCATACCGGAGTTTCAGCCGGTAATCGGGCAGGGCTTCCAAATGGACGAGTGTTTTCACAACCGGAAGTTCGTTCATCGAACCGCTTTCTGCAACGCCTTGACCTTGTCGATCGCTTCCCAGGTGATGTCCGGATCGGTCTTGCCGAAGTGGCCGTAGTTGGTGGTCTTGGAGAAGATTGGGCGGAGCAGTTTCAACTGCTTGACGATGTCGGCGGGCTTGAAGCTGAACACTTCGCAAATCGCCTTCTCAATCGCTTCATCGGTCAGGCCTTCCTTGGCCGTGCCGAACGTGTTGACGCACACGCTGACGGGATCAGGGAATCCGATCGCGTAGGCAAATTGGACTTCCGCGCTGCTGGCAAATCCGGCGGCCACGATGTTCTTGGCCACGTAACGCCCCATGTAAGCCGCGCTGCGATCGACCTTCGAAGGATCTTTTCCGGAGAACGCACCGCCACCGTGACGGCCCATGCCGCCGTAGGTATCGACGATGATCTTGCGTCCGGTCAACCCGCTGTCGCCCTGCGGTCCACCGATGACGAAACGGCCGGTGGGGTTGATCAGGAAACGCGTGTTCGCAGTGAGCATCCGCTTGGGCAGAACTTTTTTTACCACGTTCTCGATGATGAATTCCTTGATCATCGAATGCTGGGCGTCCTCCGTGTGTTGGGTCGAAACAACGACACTGGTGATTTCTACCGGCTGGTCGTTCACGTAACGGACCGAGACCTGGGTCTTGGCGTCGGGGCGGAGCCACTTCGCTTTTCCAGATTTGCGGATGCTGGTGAGCTTGCGGCCAAGTTGGTGGGCATACATGATCGGAGCCGGCATCAGCTCAGGCGTCTCATTGCAGGCGTAGCCGAACATCAATCCCTGGTCGCCGGCGCCTTGTTCCACCGTATCTTTTCCGGCCGCGCCTCTGGCGTCCACACCCTGTGAGATGTCGGCGCTCTGCGTGGTGAGCGCGTTGGTCACAAACACCTTGTCGGCATGAAATATATCGTCGTCATTGACGTAGCCGATTCCACGGATGGCATCGCGGACAATTTTGTTCAAATGGAGATCGGCCTTAGAGGTGATTTCGCCACCGACCACAACCATGTTGCTCTTGACGAACGTTTCACAGGCGACCCGGCTGTGCTTGTCGACGGTCAGGCAGGCGTCGAGTACCGCGTCGGAGATCGTGTCGCAAACCTTGTCAGGATGGCCCTCACCGACGGATTCAGAAGAGAAAATAAAGTTTTTGCTCATGTATGATTTGTTTTAAAACGTCATATTGACGTATCCGGATGCGAAGATATATAACTTTTGAACGCCGTCAACCGGTAATTGAAAATTCTCATGGCTGAACTGTCCACCCTCAAAACATTGCGCGCTGTTGCGGATCCCACCCGGCTGCGGATCATGTCGCTGCTCGCCGACGCCGAACTGTCGGTCAACGAGATTCAGCAGGTCACCCGCATGGGCCAGTCCCGAATCTCGACGCACCTGCGCCAACTTGAAGAAACGAATCTGCTGGAATCGCGGCGTGAAGGTAAACGTACGTTCTATCGTTGGAACCGGCAGTTGGACGGTGGTCAGGAAAAGTTCATCCGTCAGATCTGCGCCGGCGCGGAGGAGCTCGACGAGTACGAGTCCGACCAGATCAACTGTCGACGGATTCTCGACCAGCGAAACAATCAGGCACAGGTCTATTTCAATCAGGTGGCCGGCCGTTTTGACCGCAGTTACGGGCCGGGCCGAAGCTGGCAGGCATTTGGCCATCTGCTGTTGCGGATCATGCCGCCGCTGACCGTCGCTGATCTTGGTGCGGGCGAAGGGCTGCTCAGCGAATTGCTCGCGCGTCGTTGCAAGAAAGTCATCGCCGTCGACAACTCGGAAAAGATCATCGAATTCGGCGCGGCGAAGGCGAAGAAGAACGGGCTGAAGAATCTGGAATTCCGTCTGGGCGATTTGCAGAACCCGCCGATTGATCCCAAGAGTGTCGATCTGGTGATACTCAGCCAGGCGCTTCATCACGCGGAGGAACCCAGCAAGACGATTGCTGCAGCTCACCGACTATTGAAACCTGGTGGGAAGATTTTGATTCTCGACCTGTTACAGCATAAATTTGAACAGGCAAAAAAGCTGTACGGTGATCGCTGGCTGGGCTTTCCCGAGAGCGATCTGCATCGCTGGTTGGAAGATGCGGGATTCAAGAACATTGAAGTGAGCGTTGTGGCGCGCGAAGAGGAAGAACCCAACTTCGAGACGATCCTAGCCTGCGGAGAAAAGTAGGACAGGGTTTGCAACCTGTCTCCTGACGGTCACGAAAATCCGGACGCGGATTTTAGAAACCAACCGGCCAGGAACTCACACCGGCTTGCATTTGAAGCACCCGGGACAGGTTGAAAAACCTGGCCTACTTTTCAGGGAACACCGACCCCATTTTTCGCTATTCGTGAAAATTCGCGCAATTAGCGTAAACCATCTTCTTCCCCCAGAGTCGGTTGGAAAACCGGCGATAGGGGGTGCCTAAACATAAAAAACGGGCGGAACCGCATTGCGGTTCCGCCCGTTGTGAAGGTTGTCTGGCAGTTTCTACTTGCGAACGGTCGCGGCCTCCTGAAGGAAGATCAGATCCGGATTGTCGGGGGTCGTGATGAGCTGCGACTGGTTTTAGCCCTTCAGCACCGGCGGTTTGGTGCGGGGATCAATCCATTTATGGATCTCGGAGTGGCCGTCGGCAAAGTTGATCCCACCGGCATCATTGTGGTAGCTGGCCGGGAAGTCGCCGATCTGGGGATTGTCCATGATCACGCCGAAGAAACCCTCGTTGATGCTGTCCTCACGTTCGTCGATCAGCACCAGACGCTTGGCAGGTTGAATGATGCCGGCGGTGTTGCGAAACGCCACGAAGTTGGGTGACGGCCAAGGCGCTCCGGTGGTCGTGCCGTTCATGTAACCGCTCATGGAGACGCTGCGTACGCGGTTCAGAAGTTTCCCGAAGATCTTCACCTGGCTCGTGTCGCCCGGACATCGAAAACTCGCCGGGTTCCTGACGTAAGGGCCGAGCATGCCGCCGTAGCGATAGTCCGGGTTGACCAAGTATTCCGTGTTGGCGGTGTGATCCAGCCAGCCGCCGACCCAGCTCTGGGATGCGGGACTGGTTCCGGCCGCGCCGCCACCGGCGACCGGCGTGATTTTGCCCTGATTATCGTCGGCATACATGACCCAGCCGAGGCCGAGCTGGCGCAGATTGTTCAGACATTGGATGCCCTGAGCCTTCGCCTTGGAAAACGCAGGAAGCAGCAACCCGGCAAGGACGGCGATGATCGCAATTACAACCAACAGCTCGATGAGTGTGAAAGCCCTCTGATTTTTGTTCGCTTTTTTCATGGTGTTCTTTGGTTTTGGTTTGTTTTGAATCCACTTCAGCCCAATATCCATTGGACCCGTGGGTCACATTCTCGGAGTGATACGTCCCTTTGTTATAATTAGAAGTATCGGTTTCAGGTGTCTTTGGCACGGTGCGTTTGGCGGCACACCTTCCCCGAAGGTCGTCCGCCTGGCGGTGCCGTGTGGTTCCCCGGAAATCCGGTTGGAACGAATTGAGTGTCGCAAGTCGTGCCGTGGTCGGGTTGTATCGGGCCGAAATCACTGCCTTTGACTTTTGATATTACCTGTAACAAGCCCCGCGCGGCACGGGTCATAAGCTCTCAACGAATGGAATTTGATCTGCCTGACTGTCTGGAACGGCTGCGGCAGCAGGATGACGCGGCGGCCCGGGAACTCGTCGGGCACCTGCATCCGCTCGTGATCAAGATCGTTCGTTCGCATCTCCCCCGTCGTCAGGACGAGGAGGATGTGATGCAGGATATTTTTATGAAATTGTTCGCGAAGTTGGATCAATATCACGGGGCGGTGCCCATCACGCACTGGGTTTCCAAGATCGCGCTGAACCATTGCTTCAACCTGCTCCGCGCCCAGCGCAGTCGGCCGGAGTGGCGTATGGCGGACCTTTCCGAGGAACACGCCGATGTGCTGGAATCCATTGCCACCGATCCTGACCGTGATCCCCATCCCGCCGAGGCGATGGGTGCGCGTGAGATCATTGGCACGCTGATGGACCATCTCAAACCAAGGGAGCGCATGCTCATTCAACTGCTCGACATCGAGGAACGGACCATCGAAGAAGTGCGGACGCTGACCGGTTGGTCGGCAGTCTTGATCAGAGTCGGTGTGCATCGCGCCCGGAAGAAACTAAACGCGCTCTATCGTGTGCTCAAAGCGGAAGGAAAACTATGAGTCAACTTGATCCTGAACTGCGGCGCCTGATTCAATGGTCACGCGCGGCGAACGAGGCGTTGCCCGAAGAAGCACCGTTCGGTGTGGCCGGTCGCATCGCCAGCCGTTGGCGGGAAACGATCGTGCCAGCCGAGCCCGCTTGGTGGGGGCGACTCCAACTGGCTGCCGCCTGGCTGTCCGTCGCCATCCTGGTCTTCGGCGGAACCGTGTGGGTCAGCCGCGCGAACAGCGCTTCCGCCGCGTATGACTTTGCACCCGCCTACCAGTTGATTGCTCAAAACATTGCGCCATGACCCGGTTCAAACATTGGAAAATTATCGTCCTGTTCGTGCTGGTATTTCTTGCCGGTGGAGTGGCGGGCAGTCTGATCACGGATTACGTCGGCAAACGCGTGTTTGCGAGAGCGTTTGATTTTGATCGCTGGCCGGATGGCATGATACACGGGCTTGAAAGCCGGATGACATTGACCGCCGATCAGAAGGTGAAGCTCCGCGTCATCGGGGAGCAGCTGGCGGCGCAAATGAAGGGCACGCTGGAAGGGGCCATCGCCGAATCTGGACGGATCATCGTCGATACCCAGCGCGAAGTGGATGCCGTGCTGACGCCCGAACAGCGGGTGATTCACGCGCAGATGAAAGCAGAGTTTCGCAAAGGCCTGAAGGACGGCATGGGTGTGACTCTTCCGGACCAGTGAACGGCCCAGTCTCGGCGGGTTGATAACAAAACCGGGGGGGGGTAATTTGTAGTCGCCAACTTTCTCTTCACTCGTTTGGATGGTCGGACAAACAAAAACCCGACAACGCAGACCCAGCCCAAACCAATATGATGAACGACGATCAAGAATCACCGACGGACGAGCCTGAGTCTTCAGCCGAGCCCACCTCACTGTTCGGACGCCTGTTCAACGTGTTCGCCGCGCCAGGCGAATTGTTTGAAGAGATCAGGAGATCTAAACCTTCCCACAGCAACTGGGTTGTGCCGCTGATTCTGTCCATCTGTGCCGGCGTATTGTTCAGCGTCGTGGTGTTTTCCCAGCCCGACATTGTCGCCAGTGTATTCGAGCAGCAGGAGGCAGTAGTGATGGCCAAAGTCGATGCCGGGAATATTTCCCAGGAACAGGCGGACAAGTCGATCGAGGCCATGCGGCAGTTTCAATCAGGAAAATTGCTGATGATCTTTGGCTCACTGGGCGCGGGGTTTGGAACGATCATATTCTTCGTCATTCTCTCGCTCCTGATATGGTTGCTCACTTCCAAAATCCTGAAGGGCGGCATTCCGCTGGTAAAGGCATTCGAGCTGGTTGGGTTGGCCGGCATGATCAACGTGCTCGGTGCGTTGGTAACGATGTTAATCGTTTTGCTGAAGGGAAGCATCCTGGCCGGACCCAATGCTGCGATCTTGTTGGGCTCCTTTGATCAGGCGAGTTATTTGCATCAGTTCCTGAGCGCTCTCGGCGTGATGACCATCTGGTATTTGGTCGTGCTGAGCATCGGTGCCAGCAAACTTTCTGGACGAACTATTGGGGTGGCGGCCATCTGGATTTTTGGAGTCTGGGCTGTCGTTCGGTTCGGAATGGCCATTGGCTCGGCGTGGTGGGCGCAGTTTCAGGCGAAGATGTAACAAAGTGAAACTAATCCAGGCTGACAGTGTCATTGGAAAGATTACCATGGCAAAAAAGAAGACTCGAAAACTAAGGAAGATCGTTGTCGGCCTGATTCTGCTGGCGATCGTCGGCGGCACGATCGCGACGGTGGTGCTCAGAAAGAAGGAGGTAGTGATCTCCGTGCAGGCTGGCAAGGTCGAACGCCGGGATATCACCGAGTTGGTCGTCGCCAACGGCCGGGTGCAACCCGTGCTTCAAGTGAAGATTAGTCCCGAGGTCAGCGGTGAAATTATCGAATTGCCCGTGAGAGAGGCGCAACAGGTGAAGAAGGGCGACCTATTGTTGCGAATCAAACCGGACTACTACATCGCGAGTCGTAATTCTGCCGAAGCCAACTACCAATCGTCCTTGTCAGACCAGGTGACCGCGGAGGCGAACCTTGCGAAAGCGGAGGCGGAGTTCAAACGCAATGACGAGCTGTTCAAACGCGGCCTGATATCCGAATCTGTTTATGCCGACGTCGAGACGACCTTTCTGATTGGCAAAGCAAGCCTGCAAAGCTCATTGCACCGCGTGGAAATGGCCAACGCCTCGCTCGCGCGATCCGTGGAAGATCTCAAGAAGACGACCATCTACTCGCCGCTCGACGGAACGGTCAGCCAGCTGAATTCCAAACTCGGTGAACGCGTCGTCGGAACGGCTCAGCAGGCCGGTACTGATGTCATGACCATCGTTGATCTGAACGAAATGGAGGCACGGGTGGACATCGGCGAGATGGACATCGTCCTGATCAAGCTTGGCCAGAAGGCGCAACTGGAAGTCGATGCGTTCCGCGACAGGAAGTTCAACGGCACCGTCACCGAGATCGCCAATGCGGCGCGGAATGCGGGTTCTTCCGGTGGTGGGCAGAGTCAGGACGCAACCCGGTTTGAAGTAAAAATCCACATCGACGAGAAAGAGAATTTCCGCCCCGGCATGTCCGTCACGGCGGATGTGGAAACGCGCTACCGGACAAACGTCGTGGCCGCCCCGATCGCGAGTGTGACCACGCGTGTGCCCAAACCGGCTGAAAAAGCAAAAGACGGGAAATCTACAGACACCAATGCGGTACAGATTGCCTCGTCAACGAACATGTCGTCGTCTTCCATTACGAAGAAGAACGACGACGACAAGACCGGCAAAGACAAGGACGGACGTGTCAACCGGCCGATCGAAGTTGTGTTTGTCTTGGACGGCGACGTGGTGCGGCAGCAACCGGTTAAGCTGGGCGTGAGCGACAACGGTTTTTTTGAGATCGAAGAAGGTCTTGAAGAAGGGCAGGAGATCGTGACCGGTGGCTTCCTGGCGATTAGTCGCGAACTGGACGATGGCAAAAAAATTACCCGAAGTGGTGCTGCTTCCGGTGACAAATCAGAAAAACCCTGACGTGAGCCTGATCAAAATAGACGAACTGGCCCGGCGATATCAGATGGGCAGCGAGACGGTGCATGCGCTTCGGGGCGTTTCGCTTTCGATCGAGCGTGGGGAATATGTTGCCATCATGGGGCCCTCGGGTTCCGGCAAGTCCACCCTGATGAATTTGATCGGCTGCCTCGATACGGCTTCGTCGGGCACCTACCAGTTGAACGGAGTCGATGTCAGTGAGATGGACGACAATGAGCTGGCGGAAATCCGCAATCGGGAGATTGGTTTTGTGTTTCAGACGTTCAATCTTCTGGCCCGTTCAACCGCTCTGCACAATGTCGAGCTGCCCTTGATTTATGCCGGGGTGAAATTTGACGCACGCCGCAAGCAGGCGTGTTTGGTGCTTGAGCAAGTCAGCTTGAAAGATCGGATGCTTCACAAGCCCAACGAGCTGTCCGGCGGTCAACGGCAACGCGTGGCCATCGCCCGCGCTTTGGTCACCAATCCATCGATCATTCTCGCCGACGAGCCGACCGGTAATCTGGATTCCAAGACCGGGGAGGAGATTTTGCTGTTGTTCGATGAACTGTCGGCGAAAGGAAACACCATCATCGTGGTCACGCACGAAGAGGAAGTTGCCTTGCGTTCGCGACGGATGATCCGGATTCGCGACGGCCTGATCGCCAGCGATGAACGGGTCGAGCGACCGGTCACCAGTGCCGGTGCCGACAAATGAAGTGATTTAGTTAAGCCGCACCTAAACAGCCAAGCCTGAATGAATTTTCTCACCGAACTCAGCGAAGGGCTCGGCATCGCATGGAACGCGATCCGGGCCAACAAGCTGCGTTCAGTGCTCACCACATTGGGGATCGTGATCGGGATCGTGACGGTCACTCTGATGGGCACCGCCATCGCGGGATTCCGCGCTTCGTTCATGACGGCGATCGCTTCGTTCGGTACGGATGTTTTCCACGTGCAACGCTTCAGCTGGTTTATCAGTTCTGAGGAGGATTGGCGGAATTCCCAGAAACGTCAGCGGATCACCATCGACGAGGTCGAGGAACTTGCCCGGGCGCTTACATTATCAGAGGCTGTTGCTCCGGTCGCGCAGACCGGGCTTTCGGTCAACTATGGTGATCAAAACTCCAGCGGCGTGCAGGTCCTCGGCACCACGGATCAATATTTGAAAACCAGCGGATCGATCATCGCCGACGGACGCTTTTTCAGCGGTGCCGAATCGGCGGGCGGGCGGCCGGTCTGCGTGATTGGCGCCAACGTCGCGTCCAATCTTTTTCAAACCATCTCACCGCTGGGTGAAATGATGCGGGTGGGCGACAAACCGTTTTCCGTGGTCGGCGTGCTGGAGAAGCAGGGAGGACTGTTTGGGGACATGGGCGCGGACAACATCGTGATCGTTCCGCTGGAACAGTTTCGTTATCAATTCCGGTCGAACCCCGATCTGACCGTGCAGGTGAAGGTGGGTGAGCTGGATCGTATGGATGAGGCGAAGGAGGAATTGCGCGGGGCCTTTCGACGCATCCGCGGTGTCCGGCCAGGCGACGCCGACGACTTCGCAATCAATCAGCAGGATCAGTTTCTCGATGCGTTCAACCAGGTGCTCGCAGTGATTGGTTCGGCCGGTCTGTTCATAACTGGTTTGTCTCTATTCGTTGGTGGGATAGGCATCATGAACATCATGTTTGTTTCGGTGACCGAGCGGACGAGGGAGATCGGAATTCGGAAAGCCATCGGAGCGAAACGCCGTGCGATTCTTGCGCAATTTCTCACTGAAGCAGCGGTGATCTGCCTGATCGGTGGTTTCATCGGGCTGTCCATTTCGTTCCCCATCAGCCTCGCGCTGAAGAGCACGCTGGGCGGTTCAATGCCGCTGTCGGTGGTTGCGCTGGCGATTCTTGTTTCGCTGATCACCGGACTAGTGTCCGGATTTATTCCGGCGTGGCGCGCTGCGAGGATGGATCCCGTGGAGGCATTGCGAAGTGAGTAGGATTGTCATATCCCATCTGTGGTTAAATTGCCTCGATTAGATGAAACTGACCGAGATCAAAGAAAATATCCTGATGGCGCTTAACGCGATCGCGGGACACAAGGTCCGCTCCGCATTGACGTTGCTCGGTGTGCTCGTTGGGGTGTTCTCGATCATTGTGGTGATGACGGCGGTGCGGGTGTTGCAAAACAACATCGAATCCCAGCTCAGCCAGCTTGGAGCAAACTCGTTTCAGATTCGCAAGTATCCAGGAGCGTTTTTCGGTGTGAAAGACTTCGAGAAATTCTGGCGGCGCCGGGACATTTCGTTTGGTGACGGAATTCAGGTTCAGGAGCGATCCACGCTGGCCCGCAGCGTCGGACTAGAGTCCGATTTCTGGGGTGGGATGGCGACGTCACGTTATGGAAAATCGCCACCGGACGTTCGCTTGTCCGGCGTCACTCCTGGGAGCTTTCCCGCGAAGAACTGGGTGATTGAGGAAGGCCGCTCGTTGATGGATCACGATCTCGACAGCGCCCGCCCGGTGTGCGTGCTCGCGGCCGGTCTGGCAGAGACGTTGTTTCCGCACGGCTCGGCGGTGGACGAGGAGATCAAGCTCGATGGCATCAATTATCTTGTGATCGGGGTGCTGGAAAAGAAGGGGCAGATGCTGGGAGGAAACCAGGACAATTTCGCCATCATCCCATTGACCACCGGTTTGAACCGATATGGACGACGGTGGCGGAGTCTTTCTATTCTCGTGCAGGCACCGAGTCAGGAATTGTTCGAGGATACAAAGGAGGAAGTTCGTGGCATCCTGCGCACCGCCCGAAAAGTGCCGCCAGGCGACGAGGATGATTTTGAGATCTTTTCCAATGACTCGTTGGTGACGCAGTTTCAGGCATTCACTCTGGCGGTAAGAGTCGGGATGGCGTTGATCAGTTCCATTTCACTTATTGCCGCGGGGATCGGAATCATGAACATCATGTTGGTTTCAGTGACAGAACGTACCCGTGAGATCGGGATCCGCCGGGCGATCGGCGCGAAGAAACGCAACATCATGACGCAGTTCATCGTGGAAGCGATTGTCCTCTGTGAAGTGGGCGGTTTGATGGGTGTGCTGCTGGGAATTCTCGGCGGCAACGCGCTGGCCTACGCCCTGGAAATGCCGGTGGTGATTCCCGTCGACTGGATCATCTTCGGGCTGTTGATCTGTTCCGTGGTGGGGATCGTCTTCGGAACGTACCCGGCTGTGAAGGCGGCCAATCTTGATCCCATCGAGTCGCTTCGTTACGAGTAGAATTCCTGCGGGCCGGACCGCTCTCCTTTTCCTCCGGCTTTTACTTCAACGTTTTTGGCACCCAGGGTTTGCCGTTCTGCCACATGGCGGATCCGTCAGAATTCTTCCACTGTCCGCTGCCCGTGACGGGAGGGTTAGGGGTGACGATGGGCGGCATCGGATTTGGCATGCCCGGCGGATGGTTGGCGTGCGCGGGGCGAATCCAGCCGGGGTAGGCGTACCAACTGGGTTGTCCCGAAGTGTAGTTGTTGTTGAGCGTGGTGTTGCGAACGACCTCCCGCTCGACAACGTTGGTCACGGTCTTCGTCAGTGACTTGCGCGCGTCACCGCTGAGAGTGATGACGTTCTCAAAAATTGTCTCGCCGGTCTTGTCGTCCTTGCGAAACACCGGGGTGACTTTGGCCAGTCCCACGTATTCGTCATCCAGAAAAGCCTTGGCGAAGAATGTCTGCCGGTAGACGGGCGCGTTCTTCTGATCGTTGGCCGCCTCCTCCGCCGCCACGTCCCGGCCGGCTTTGGCGGCGGCTTCCGTGACCCGGAGTTCCTCGGACAACCGCACCTGATCCTTGAGCAGGGCGGTCACCTGATCTTGCAGCGCGTCCGCCTTCAGTTCCAGTTTCCCGCAGGCGTCGCCCTGATCGCCGGCACTCCGGAACTGTGAATAAATGCTGAGTGAAATCAGGATCGCCGCACAGATGCAGAGCAGCAGGAGCATGAACATGGAGGCTTTCATGGCATTGATTTGGTCTGTTTCACTATAGACCGGCGACTCTGGAAATTCAACTTGCTGATTTGGCGATGGCCGCAGCCTATTGGATCGGGTGATGAACCGAATAGAGCGAGCACAGATAGCCGATGACCGCGCCGCTCGCCAGCCCTCCCCAGTGAACGAAATTGGCGATCTCTCCCGGCAGTCCGACGATGCAGAAGACGAACCAGAACAACAGAACGGCGGTCATCATCGGCGAGACGTAGAAATTGGAGAACGGGTTGTACTTGGACTGGACCAGCACGAATCCGAACAGTCCGAACACGACGCCAGACATGCCGCCGAAGCCCGGTGAGCTGAAACTGTATTCCAGTACGTTTGAAAACGCCGCGATGACCAGCACCAGCACGAGCGTCCATTTCGTGCCGTATCGTCGTTCGACAGCGCCGCCCAGATCCATCAGCAGCCACATGTTCATGAAGATGTGCATGACGTCGAAGTGCAGGAACATTGGCGTGAACAGCCGCCACACCTGACCGTTGCGGACGTCGAAGAGAAACCTCCGGTCGTAACTGTAAGAATCGCCGATGATGTTTATGTTGACGATGCTCAACCACTTTCGAACGAGTGATTCGTTCACTTGCATCAAGAGGAAGACGAACACCGAAATCCCGATCAGGGTGAGCGTACATGCACCGGCGCGGCTCAACAGTGTCTGGGGCCAGATCGATTTGCGGTCGAACTGCCGTTTGACGTAGTCCGCGCGTTCCTCGTCCTCTTTTGCGCGTTTGTCAGCGGCGGGCCTGGCGGCTGAGACGTATTTTTTGCCGTCAGGTTCCTTCTGGTAGTTTTCCAGGTCAGCGAGCGCCTGATCGACCTGTTCGTCATCGCGAATCCAGACCGCCCACTGTCCGCTGGCTTCCGGCTCGACCTGGTTTTCCACGTTTTCCACGAGCAGAAAGTCGGAGAACCGGCGGGCTGAAACTTCATCGGGCAAATGACCAATCAAACGCATCTGCCGATGAGTATCCGGACACAGCCGCTGTTCATGCGACAAAATTTTTAATGCGACTTCCGGATTTCAGTGAGACGGCCTGGCGAAATGGTTCTCAAGGCAGCGTCACGAGTTGAAACACCTTCAACGTATCGACCGTCTTCGGCACAGTGATTGATTGTGGACCGCCGGGGCCGACGATCGGACCCCCTTCGTTCGTCCAGTCGGGGATGTTGAACGTCGTCCGGGACTGGAGCTGGTAGGAGGCGCCGGCCTCCGAGTTCCAACCGATTTGGAATTCGGTTCCTCCGTTGACCAGTGTGGCGATCAACGATGGTCCGGCGGCTTTGATGAGGAAGGAGAGCCTCACCGT
>JBDNGP010000011.1:0-21010 GCA_041689265.1 Verrucomicrobiota bacterium | reverse complement strand
CTACTTAACACTGTTAAACATTCCTCACGTTTATGACAATCGACGATTAAGAGTTCCGTCCAATTACGTTTCAGGGCGTCACGTTCCCTGCGACGCTTATGGGCGTTTCCGTTTTGGAGCCGGTGCTGGGCATCAAAGACCGTGACTTCATTGACTGGGTTTGGGGGTTGCGCGCGTGTTGTGGCAGGGAGCAGAGCGCACCAGCGGAGTTCTGTGCACGTCTGGCGCAGAGGACGGCGGATTTGATGCTGACCCATCGCCAGCAAGTCCTGGATGGCGTCCGCGAGCGCCTCGGCCCGCATGGTTTTGAAGCCGATGCGACTTTTCGAGATTGGATTATGGCATTTCACCGCATCCACACTCTGAGCGCGGGTATCGATGGAGATTGTGTGTGGTCAGCACCCTCGCATCCGAAGGATATGAAGCTGGCTGATTGCCAGCTGTCTTTCATCCGCATTGTTGGCTAAGCGATCCGGCCCGTTGTTTGGCGATTCGCACGCTGCGGTGGGGATCCTTCCAGCGCTCCTATTCCACGGATTCAGCTATAACTCTCCGATTCCCCCGCCCGTCTATTCGGGTTCCGCCTATGAAAACTCAACGCCTGTTCTCCGCGTGTGTTCTCGCCGCATTCCTCACATCACAACCCGCTGCCGACGCTGACAGGACGGTCGGCATGCAGACGGGTGATGCCGCGCTCAAATCCATCGGACCGCTCGCATTCGGGCCAGAGGGCATCCTGTTCGTTGCGGATGCCAAATCCGCCGCCATCGTGGCCATCGCCACTGAGGACACGAAGCCAGGCTCGTCGTCCGCGCCGTTGAAGGTCGAGAGAATCGACCTGAAAATCGCCGGCCTTCTTGGCCCCACCGCTGATCAGATTCAGATCATGGACATGGTTGTGAATCCTATTTCACACAACGTTTACGTGGCCGTGGTCCGTGGCAACGGGCCGGACGCCATCCCCGTTTTGCTCAAGGTCGATGCCGCCAGCAAACTCGGTTTGGTAGAACTGGACAACGTGGAATTCTCGCGCTCCTAGCTTTCTGATGCACCGGTTGACGCCGAAACCGGTGAAGGCCGCCGCCGCTCCAACCCTCGAATGGAAGCCATCACCGACATCGCGTTTTACGACGGGCACGTCATCATCGACGGGCTGTCAAACCAGGAGTTCGCGTCGTCGCTCCGAACGATCGGGTTTCCCTTCAACGACGTCGAGAACGGAGCCATGATCGAGATCTATCACGGCGCCCAGGCCGTGGTCGTGCGCCAGATCGAAGGCGGCGATTGGCAACTGGAATCCCTCCAGCTGCCTTGAAGCATTTTCGGGTTAACCAAACCAGGGATCAGGCGATGCAGTTTATCCGCCCGCCCCTGGTTTTGATGTCGGCGTGCGTGTGTTTGTTGGCACAGGCGGCCGCCCCCGAACCGGGAACGGGGCCGGACATCGAGATTGAATGGTCGCGGTCCGTCTCGGACGAAAAGCCGGAATGGTTTTCCGTCAACGGATTTGAGAAACAACTGGTGACCGAACTTCGGTCCGCCGGTTTTTCGAGTGCTGAATGGAAACGAGTCTTTTCAGTTTCTATCGATCAATCCGATCCGTTGCTGGCCATCGAACAACCCGCGATGGCAGGTCGGTATTCCGCCACCGACTCCTCCCTCATATTTTGGCCGCGCTTCCCGCTGGCCGCCGGAGCGGGATACCGTGCCACGTTCAATCCCGAAGCGATCCGCGATCTTCCCCGGAGCCGGAAATCTCAAGCCGCTCAGCCGCGTGTTTGACGTTCCGGCGGCGGACGCGTTTCCGACCACGTCCGTCGTTCAGATCTACCCGAGCGTCGATGTCCTGCCGGAAAACTTGCTGAAGTTCTAAATTCATTATTCGGCACCGATAAGCGGCTACAATATTCATCACCACATCCGGCTTTTCGACGAGGAGGACAACGTCGTGGACCTGCCATTTCTTGAACTCGACGACCCCCTGTGGAATCTCGATATGACGCAGCTCACGTTATTCATTGATTCCGGCCGGATCAAACGTGAAGTCAAACCGCTCGAGGACATCGGTCCGTCTTTGGTCGCCGGGAAGAAATTCCGACTGTTGATTGACCGGCAATGGAAGGATGCGAACGGGAACCCGCTTGTCGGCTCGTTTGAAAAGAAATTCTTGGTCACGTCGCCCGACCGGACAGCGCCCGATCTAAATTCCTGGTGGCTCACGAGTCCGAAAGCGGGCACGCGCCAACCGGTTGACCTGAATTTTCACGAGCCGATCGATCACGCGCTCGCCCTGCGCGTGATCAGCATGGAGCTGAAGTTGTAGGAGTAATTCAGCTCACGGAAAACGACACCAAATAGTCGCTCGTGCCTGACGAACCATGGAATTCCGGCGGATACGAAGTCGCCGTTCAAACAATCATCGAGGACTTGGCCGGCAACAACATCGGCAAACTTTTTGAAGTGGATCTTCGCCGGGAAACCGGCCTGCAACCGCTCCCTAAATTCGCCCGGCAGCCATTCGTCATCGAGTGAAGTCAGACGGGCGCGAATCCGTTACGGAACCAAAGGTGGTTGATAGACTTTGAGCGCCAAAAGTTTCGCACCGGAATTGCCGCGCAGTTCCAGCCGGTGTTTGCCGTTGGTCAATCCCTGCACGAGGACGACGGCGTTCTCGGTTGCGGAATCGTTGTTCGGAGCCGGATTGAAGATGTCGTGAAATTCAGGCACGACCTGCCACGTGATCTCGTAGCCCGGTTCGAGCGTGCGATTGAACACCCGACGGCAGTATTCGAGATTCCAATCACCAGGTTCGATGACGATCTGTTTGCTGTTGGAAACAAACTTCTCCGCGCTGATGCCGCCGCCGTCCTCACCCGTCTTCAACCCTCTGAGCTTGAACTTTACTGTCTTCAAATCATCGGAAACCTCCGTCAGCGTCAGCGTCCAGCCTTCAGTTTCCAACGGCGCACCGGATTGAACGCGCAACAGGTTCGGCCAGTTGCTCCGCGGGAAAGCCGAGACGCGGGTGAATGCGCGCAGGCTGGCAATTTCTGATGGACGCCGGCCGTCAATCCAGACCTCCAATGACTCACCCTTCACAGGATTCACCGGAGCGATGGCATCGATGCGATTGCCCTCAAACTCGAGCACCAGCCGATCATCAGCCCATCGCAAGTCCGTGCCCTCGTAGGTTCGAATCCATTTCTGTGATCCGCCGTCGTCCACCGCCGGATTGACCCGCAGATACGCTTTCACGATTTCAGCCATGACGAAGCAGCCGTGGTCGTTCAGGTGAACGCTGTCCCTGAGCAGATCCGAAGGCGCGAGATGGTTGTCGGTGAGATAACGTTTCCAGGCGGCACGCTGATCAACAAAGCCGGTGTTGTATTTGCGCGCGGTCTCCGGAAGAAACTGGTGGTTCATGAACGCGTCCCAGTTCTTTGGGCTGAGCTTTGAAGAATCCGTTTCCTCGGCGAGATCCGCGACCTTCGTGACGTGATCGTTCTGGATAAGAATCTCCGCCGTGGTGCGCTCGCGGATGCCCCGGATGATGCTCTCGTAATCGATGTGCGAACCGTAAACATGGAAGATCACGAGGTCGGGATAAAACGGAAACAGATCCGCCTCCGCCGTCTTCACCAGCAGCTGCGAGGAATGCCCGCCGATGGCGCGATTTTCGATGACGAGATTCGCGTTGGGGAAACGCGCTTGCAGATCTTCCGCCACCTGCTTCCACCAGTTCTGCTCGGTGATCGACTGCCCGTAGAACAGAACTTTCACGGTGTTGCGATGATCCGGGGTGCTCGACGCCAGCAAATTCATCGTGCGCTGGATGCCCTTCCCCAGCTGCGCTTCGTCGCCGACATATTTTGGAAGAGGGAACGACCCGTCCGCAGCGTTTGACGCGTAAGTGAGCAAACTGGCCACACAGGCAAGCACCGTCAGACCGGTTTGTTTAAACGCATTGGATCGGCAGAGTGATGGAATCATTTGAAACGGTTGCATGAAATTGACGGGCATTTTGTATTTCAGAGTCCGCAGCGCCGTCGATCTTGAAATCGCCCGGTCATTCCCAACTCGACGTGCGGTCCACTATTTCGGCATGATCCGGCTGAACCGCACATGAGCACTCCGCATAAACCCATTCTCACGCGCTATCAATCGGCCGACGACAAGCACGGCTATGTGCGCGACCTGTTCAACCGCGGGGCGCAACACTACGACCGGATCGGCAAAGTCGGATTCTTCGGCACCGGCCATTTCTACCGGAAACGCGCGTTGCAGAAAGGCGGCTTGAAAGCGGGCATGAAAGTGATCGACGTCGCGTGCGGCACCGGCGCGGTCACGCGGGCGATTTTGGAAATCGTGAAACCCGACGGTTCCGTGCTGGGTGTCGACCCCAGCGAAGGCATGCTCGGTGAAGCGAAGAAGAATATCGATGCCGAGTTCAAGATCGGCCGCGCCGAGGAGCTGCCGGCAGCGAATGATCAGTTTGACTTTCTCTCGATGGGTTACGCACTGCGTCACGTCGAAGACCTCGTCGTTGCGTTCGAGGAATACCGCCGCGTGTTGAAACCCGGCGGCAAACTTCTGGTGCTTGAAATCTCACGGCCAAAGAGCCGCGTCGGCCTGATATTCACGAAACTCTATTTTCGCGACTTCGTCCCGTTCATTTCGCGAGTCGCCACTGGCAGCGACGACGCCCGGGAGATGATGGATTACTATTGGGAAACGATCGATGCCTGCGTCCCGCCCGATGATATCTTGGAGGCCCTGAAGAAAGCCGGATTCAAGAACGTCAATCGCCGCGTCGAACTTGGAATCTTCAGCGAATACCGGGCGGAGAAATAGTTCGAAATAAACGGCACCGAACTGCCGAAATAAAAAACACGCGCGACGGAATCGACCCGGCACAGCGCGAAAATCAGCGTCACCGATTTCCAGACAAGCGGAAATAGCGACCCGTTCCGGTGTACAAAATGGTCACCGTCAGCACCCCGTTTTCTTCGACAACCGCCTCGGTGACGTCCTCCCAAATAATCGCATCCGGACTGTCGGCCTGTTCCAACACAAAACCGGTCGCCGTCGCCGGCCAGGCGACCGACATGCTGGTGCCGTTGTTGGAATACGAAATCGTCAGAGGGGGAGCCGTGCGGGTATTGAGCATGATGGACACGCTGTCATCACCCGAGTTGATCACGGCGAGGTCCGGCCGGTCGTCGCCGTTCAAATCATCCGCAGTCAGCCATCGGGAGGAAGTGAGAACACCGAAAGTTTGCGGTGCTCCGAACGTGCCATCCCCGTTGCCCGGAAGCACGCTGATCCGCGCCACACCAAACTCGCCCGAAGCCAGATCAATTTTTCCGTCACCGTTAAAATCACCAGCCGTGATTCCCTGCGGCCGCGTTCCCGCCATATATTTTACCGCCGGTTGAAACGTGCCGTCTCCGTTGTTGATCAAGACGGATATGTCCCCGCTTGGAACGGCGGCTCCGCAGGTCGTGCATCCCAAACTAGCCACCGCGAGATCATCACGGTCATCCCCGTTCAAATCCACGACCGTCACCTCCTGCACGTTGGTGGTCGCCACGTAATTCACCGGTGGAAAGAACGTGCCATCCGCCTTGCCCAACATCACGGTGACGTTGGTCACTTGCCGGACAAAGACGAGATCAGGAAACGTGTCATTGTTGAGATGGCCTTGTCGGAAAATGTCTGCCAAGAAAGGTCCGCTGGTGCTGATGCCCGTCGCGAACGTTCCGTCGTTGTTGCCAGGATAAACGGTGGCGCCAAACAGACCGGCAATAAGCAGATCCGTCCTGGAGTCGTTGTTGTAGTCGCCCGAGAGCACGGACGAGGTGCCGATCGTTATTGAAACAACTCCGGTACTGCCAAGAAACGTCCCGTCTCCGTTGCCGACCAGCAGAGAAATCACGTTGGTATTCTGATTGGCAACGGCCAGATCCGGGATCAGGTCGCCGGTGAAATCTGCAGCCGCAATCATGCTTGGGTTCTTCCCGGTGAAATAGTTGGAGCTGAGCAGGAAACTGCCGTCACCGTTGTTAAGCAGCACCGAGATGTTGTTGGCGGTGACATTGGCGACAACCAGATCTGACCTGCCGTCTCCGTTCAAATCCACGGCCTTCACTTCGCGAGCGCCCTCGCCGGTCGGATGATGCGGGGCGACCTGGAACGTGCCGTCGCCATTCCCCGTTAGAATCCAGCCGTGAATGCCATTGGCCAGATCGTTCGCGGAAGCGGCGAGATCGGGCACGCCATCCCCGTCAAAATCACCGACGCGGACATCGGTCAGGATGCTGCCGAGCCGGTAGACAATTGGGCCTTGAAAGGTGCCGTTTCCATTGCCCTTGAAAATGGAAAGACTCCCGGACTTGGTATGCGAGATGACAAAGTCCATGCGATTGTCCCTATCAAAATCTCCCGTGGCGACACCGCCCGGATCTTCTCCCAAGGTGGGCACGACCAGCGCCTCGCCAAACGTGCCGTCACCGTTGTTGAGATATACGGAAGCGTCATCCGAGCCCTCGTTGGCCACCACAATGTCCGGCCGGGTATCGCCATTGAAATCCGCCAGGGCCACACTGATCGCGTTGGCACCCACAGACGTGTAGTAGGCCGGATCGCCGAACGTGCCGTCACCGTTGCCCGGAATCACCGAGATGCGCCCCAACGAGGCAGTGCCTCCGTTGGCGGTCACCACGTCCAGTTTGCCGTCGCCGTTCACATCACCGACGACGGCCGCGATGGCGTTGGCAACGACCGGGTCCAGACTGAGCAACGCTTTCACAAACGTGCCGTCACCGTTGCCCAGATGCACCCGCACTCCCGACCAGGCCGTCACCAGATCCAACTTGCCATCCTGGTTGAAATCGCCCGCTGCCAGCGAGAAGGCGAGTGCGGTCGCCGAGTTGACGGCGGGTTGAAACGTTCCGTCTCCATTGCCCAGAAACGTCGAGGCCAGGTTGGTGCCGAAGTGGCCAACCACAAAGTCCGGCTTGAGATCTCCGTTAAAATCTCCGACGACCACGGGCACCGTGCTGTTGGCCGCTTCGAGGTTTGACGAAGGGAGCAGAGTTCCGCGGCCCGAACTGAGGAAAACGGAAACAAGGTTCGTGTTCATATTGCTCAGGATCAGGTCCGACTGACCGTCCCCGTTGAAATCCGCCACCGCGAGGGAGAAGGACGTCTGCACGGCGGACACCGTTTGCGGTGCGGCAAACCGAAACTCTCCGCCTTCTTGTGCCAGCCCATGAGCACAACTTGCGGCCAGCAAAACCACGAGATAAAGGTGACTTGGAAAAATGGATTTCATAATTTGGATTGAAGGGTGTTTCGGCGTGCGGTTGTCGCCGGTTACACCGGCATGCGATAGCCTTGACGAGACATTTTTCGCGAAGTTCTTATAGTCAGGAACCACGACGTTTGTCAAACAGATCAATCGCTGCCAGCCCTTTCCATCAATGACGATCAATCATCGAAAACTGACCCAAGATCGTGACGCCGGACGGAATTTAAAAAGCACCTCGCAACGCCGGATTCAAGAACGTCCATCGTCGCGCAGAAATTGGAATTTTCAGCGAATACCAGGCGGAGAAATAGGGACTTTCCCCAATCCTAATCTTACTCCAAATCCTAATCGCAATCCTCCCATCGCTCCTTCAACTTATGCTCGACCTCTCTCGCCAATGGGCGACCTTTTTTGCCCGCTCAATTCCAAAACACCGCGTGCCTGCTCGCGCCAGACGGCTCCTCGATAGATTGAGGACGCGCCATTGAGCCGACTCTCCGTTTCCCAACACCCCGTCACCGTCCCCGAATGAATCGACCGGTACGCCCAATTTTCCAGCATGGATCAAGGTTCAATGTTCTTGTCGGGAGGTGCTGTACTCATGTTGTCGATTTCGCTTGAGGACAGCTTGACGTCGGACCGGATCTCGCCCGCCGAGTCGAGATAGCGCTGCTCCATCACCTGAATCATACGCAGGTTGGACCTCGCCTCCGCAGTCTCCCGCTTCAGCCGCAGCCGCTTGTCCGGTCGCAGCCAGAAGCGCTTCAATTTCCGCTCGTTTTCCTCGATCGTTTTAGTAAAGAGCTTCCGGGTGTCGTCAAAGGTTTCGCGAGCGAACTCCCGCTGCTGATCTGGGGGCATCTCGTAGTAACGGCTGGCCGCGAGGGAAGATGTCAGCATTCCGAAAGCGATCCAGGCGATGACTCCGGCAGGGATTGCGCCCAGGAAAAGAACACCGCCGCCTCGATCAGACCATGCGACGGCGCCATAGAGGCAGAAGACGGTCAGTGCCGCAAAGGTGAGAAACAGGAGCAACAACAGCAGGCGCGACAGGGTGCCGAAAAACCCACGACCCAATACGCCGCTCAATCCAAGCGCAAGAACAAGTATGACCGCGCAAATTATCAGCACGCCCATGTCCCGCCTCCTGCTTTCCGGTTGGTTGCGCGCGGGCTCATGCCTGGAGACCAACAACTGACATCGTGTAACATGCGGGGCCATGACGGGTGCGGATATCTTCGTATCAGCTCCGTGTGCCCGCAGTAAAATGCTGGGAACGCTCGCGTATCTTGATCCTCGGCAGAGACGTTGAAGTTCACAAAAGTGAAAAGAAAGGAAACGTGGGCAGACCGCCCGGCAGGAACGCAAGCAGAGGAAGCGAGCGATGAGCACACTGGAGAAAGTCGAATGACTCGAACTGCAAAACAGCGCCCCCCTTTGCGACGTGCGAACCCGGAGCGTTTCGCGACAGCGCCGGATCGTTAAGCAGTTGCTGGTGCGAGTTGGACATGAGGGTAATCCAAAATCTTGGCGTCCAAGGTGACGAGCGGCACATCCAGAACACGAGCTGTGGCGACGATAATTTGGTCGGCGGGGTCGCGGTGAAAGGTGCCCGGAAGCTGTGAAGACTCGACGCTGATGCGAGGCGAAAGCTCGATGAGCCGGACACCGGGATACGCCAGTGCCTGCTTAATCCAATCGAGCACCGGGCACGGCAAGGAAAGTCGTCCGCGCTCGACGAGCTTGGCGACCTCCCAGCACGAAATCGCGCTCACGCCGAGACCAGTCTGCTCGGCGGCATCCAGCGTCTCGCGTGTGGAGGCGGAAAGCGCGGAATCTGCATGAACCCACCAGACCCAGATGTGCGTATCGAGAATAATCACTCGACAGCCTCCCAGTCAGCGTCTGCCACGGGTTCAGTCGGAGCGACGAGCGTGACCGGGGTGCCTCGGAGCGGATAGCGCGGACCGGACGCGGTATCCGCAGCAAAAGGAAGGACGATGACCTCGACGGACTCGCCGCGACGAAACGGAATGCCACGCAACGTGATGACGCCATCCTCGGACAAAGTAGTTTCTGCGCGGTGTGCTTGCATGGCAGGAGAATAAAGAGCCTTCGATTCCGGGGCAAGCGCGCAAAACGGCGAGCCCATCAGATGAGGGACGGCGGACATAATCGGGCTCTCAACAATGGGGTTGATGTTTGGATTTCATGGAAAGGCGACGGAACGGAACAACGCGTGGCTGAATCAAAAAGGGGTTCCCGACATCAACAACAACGAGGCCAAGCGATGAGCACACTGGAGACAGTCGAATGACTCAAACTACAGAATAGCGGGACCGACCCCGTCACTGATCACGGGTTCACTTTCTTGTAGGCGGCGACTTCTTGTTTGATCTGATATTCCTGCATGTTGAAATTGTCCGGCCAGTCGCGTTGGGCTTTGCTCTTGATCCCCCGGAACTGATCCAAGGGAATCCCCAACACGAGGGATGAGACTTTGCTGCCAGTTCCCGTGGTGCGCATGCGCGGGTTCACGGGCGTCTCCACTTTTGCAGCGGGCAGGATGTAAATGGGTGCCGCAGGGTTGGTGGCCTCCAGTGTCGATATCCGCTGGTTCATCGCAATCAAAATGCCGGTGGTCTGGTTGACGTAGGTCTCGCTGTTTGTTGTCATCCCCCTCATGACGTCGAGGATTTCCAGCTGACTGGAGCGGAGTTGCCCAATCTCGGCGTGTAGATCAGCGGACTCTGTTCTTAACTGTTCCACCTGCGCTTGCAGGATCTGGATCTGAGGATTGGGTTTCTCAGAACACCCCGGCCCGCTGATTACGATTAGGAGTAGGATTAAGATTAGAATGAGGTTGCAATGCCGGTTCGTCATGATGGTTTCAGCGACTCATGAGAGTCGACCTTTCCGGTTTTGGAGAAGCAATAAAAGTCGATACGGCTGGAACAGCAAAAGAGGAATGTTGCAATACCTTAAGGTCGGGAAAATCTCGATGCGACAGTGAAGCGGCGGTCTCAAAACGCATCGCTGCCGTGAAATTTGAGCGTGATATTTGGTTGGCCTCTTCTCCCCAGCGATGAACATCCTCCAGATCTTGATTGTGCTGCCGTTCCAACACCGGGTCCCGAACCACTGCATGAAGGTCGGCGCTGTTGATAATGTTAAACGTCATCCGGATTTTTGTGTTCAGTGATTTTATCCGGCTGTTGTAGAACAACACTTGGGTCCGATTGGAGATGGCCTCTTTGTAGGATTCTTTTGAGAACGGGTTCTCCGATAAATCAACCGGCTTTTTTAGCTCAGCGGCAGCCAGCTTTGCCTTCATATCCGCAACCTCCCGCTCCAGCTCGGCCACTTTTGGGTCCGAGCAAGCGGCGACCAGCGACACGGTGGCGAGCAGTAAAAGTGTTTTCTTCATGATGGCTTCAAGGTGCCTGCACAGCGCGGAGGGCTGTCTCCTTGTTCATCGTGTATTTCTTGATCGTCTTCATCCCGCCACCGACCGACGTGTAGCTGTAGGTTCCGAGCGGGTAAACCCACGCTCTGGCGTTCGCACCATCAACCAGATTACTGGTGTCAACTTCCGTAATCATGACCAGCTCAGTATTCAAAGACCCATAGCTACGGCCCCCGGCGCGTTGTTGAGCCTGGCGGATAATCTCATTCCCCATCGTGCCGTGGCGAACCAAGATCCCATCGTCAAGCACCTGTAAGATACTCCCCGCGATAAGGCGGCGGGCGGCTTCCACTTCGTCGGTTTTCTTTTTCAGCTCTGCCGTGCGCAAGGCTTCGTCCTTGGCTTTCGCGAACGCTTCGCGGCGAAGCGCTGCATTATCTGCACGCTGGGATTCAACATTCGCCGCCTTCGCTGAGTCGTAACCAAACCGTTTCTGGACAGCGGCGGGGAGATCCGTGAGGCGCACCGAACCGCCGCTCGCTCCATCACGCCAAATGACCCGATCCTGAGAAACTGATGTCACGAGTGCGTTCGTGTAAACCTTCCCTGACTTGTTCGTGAATGTGAGCGTGCCGAAATCCTCGGCACCCAATCCGGAAAAGCCCACGGCTGTGATAAACAGCCCCAGTAAAAGTGTTTTCTTCATGGTGGTTTCAAGGTGCCTGCACAGCGTGTACAGAGCAATTACAAATTGGGGGAGCCGATTAGAATCCATGGCGCGCGATCGGGTAGTTTCACTGGTTCCACTTCGTCACCCTGTTCAATAACGCCAAAACCGACCGCCTCGCTTCGCCGCACATCGCGAACATTCATCCCGAGTTCCAGACTGAAAGGAGGGAAAGGTAATCCGTAGTCGCTCAATCGCGTCCAGACATCGTCATCCTTCCGGGCTATCAATCTTCCATCGTAGACATCGCCGCCCGCTTGTTGCCATGCCCTTTCCCAATCCCTTGGGTAGCTGAGCTCGACATAAGTTAATAGCAATTCCTGCGCGGGAAATACCACAAGGCAGGGACTAGACTGTCCTTGCGCGAACTGGATCATGCAACTGCGAGCCGCTCGATTGAGGTCCACAATTGCTGAACGGGTATCAAAACTGTCGAACAGTGGAAACACCTGCTTCTTCAATAGAAGGTTTTTCATCTCAAGACACGCAGTCGCGCTGTCGAATCGTCCAGACACGATAGGCTCTACTTCGGCCGGGGTGTAACCTAGACCCTTTGCCTCTGCCCAGACCAATGCCTCCTTGACCGATCGCCAATCCCGCATCCCTTCACAGAAAGCGAATGTCTCCGGAGTGATCTCTGCCTCATCAAGCATCGTGTGCACTTCAAGCAGCTCTATTGGCCCTCTTGTTTCGTCGTCAATGATCAGATACAGATCACTGATTGCTTGTGAATAACTTTTCAAAATACGTCGCGCGGCAAATCAATTTACCGACCGCCACTCGCGGTACAAACACCTCAGTTTCAGCTGATCTACGGTCCGTTACTCCTTCTTAATCTGCACGTTCCGGAACATCACGGGATCGTTATGACCGGCGAAGCCGAAGTAGCCGTCCTTGTTCTTTACACCAGGATGTTTGCTACCTGCCATGTAAGTTGATTCGTCGATCTCCGAGAGGTCGGTGTCGAGGATCACGGTTCCGTTCAGTTCAACGCGGATGGTCGAACCTTTGACCGTGACTTCCTGGAAATTCCATTCGCCGGTCGGGCGTAGGTATCCGCGATGGGCGGCGGCCATTCCGTAGGCCGAGCCGTGGTACTGGCGGGCGTCCAGTTTCGCGTACATCTCCGCCGTGTTGTCGAGCACCTGCAGTTCACACATGCCGGCATAGGCCGTATCGCCCTCGCCCGGATACCGGATCGCGAGACCGTTGTTTCCCCCGGGCGGAACTTTGAATTCGATCCGTGCGGAAAAGTCCTTCAACCGCTCGTTGAAATAGATCGTCCCGCCGTGACCGGCCTGGCACATGACCGCGCCGTCAACAATCTTGTAATTGTCCAGCGGTCCCGCCCAGCCACTAAAATTCTTTCCGTTGAATACCGTCTTGAATCCGTCGTCGTTTTTCGACGAGAGAAACTTGTTCGCCTCGGCCGCGCCAATCTCGCGGATGAAAATGTTTTTCCAGCGAATCTCGCCGCCATGGGTCTGCAACTGGATCGGACCGGTCGCCGGAACAGGCACACTGCGATCGTAGTAGTTCTCCATGATCGCATTATCGACGACGAGCTTGCCGTTGAGCCAGATGCTGACGCGGGAACCAATCATTTTGATGCGAAACTTGTTCCATTCGCCGAATCCGTTGTCGGCCTTGACCAGCGGATCTTTGCCCGGCGCACCCGGACTGTTGTTCCAAAGACCACCGGACCCCTTGTCCGCGCCGATGTTGAACTTCTCCTTCTCGGTGTAGTCCCAGATCTGTACCTGCGGCACGCCGCGCAGATAAATCCCCGAGTCCGCCTTCGGCACGGTCTTGTAATCAACGAGCAATTCGAAATCTCCGTAGTCCTTCACGGTGGTCGCATAAGCGCCAAACCCGTCATTGACCAGCTCCTCGCCCTCGGCGGTCCAGTGTTCCTTCATGGTCTTCGTCCATTCAGCGATCTTGGCCGCGCGTTCCTGTTCGCCCATGGCCTTCAGTTTGCGATCGTCAAACGTGTCGCCGCCACGCCAGCCGTCGAGGTTCTCGCCGTTGAACAGGGAGACAAATCCTTTGGGTGGATTCGCAGACGCTGCTTTACCGGTCTTGTTCGTCTGGCAACCGGTTGCGATCAGCGCAGCCGCGACGAGTGAGGAAATGGACAGGATATGTTTCATAATTGGGTTGATCAAAAGATGACGTTCGAACGGCCAGCCTATTCAGTATTTCAAGAGACGCCCGACAGGTCAGGAAAGTTTGATGGTTTTGCCGCTCTTGATGGACTTGTAGATGCCTTCCACGACCAGCAGATCACGGAGGCCTTCCTCGCCGCTCACTTTGGACTGCCGGTCCTGAAGAATGCACTGGGCAAAATCATCCATTTCAGCCGCGAACTGGTCGATCTGATCAAAGCTGATCGGCCCCTTGCTGGTCTCGCCCTTGATGCCTCCGTAGCTGTAGGCCGGGTCCAATCCATACCAGCCCTTGTCAGCATACGCCGTGTAGCGGTTGATGCCATTCACGTTGTAGCTCGTGCTGCAATACGCAATCACGCCGGAAGGAAAGGTCATCTGCCAGGTGATGGACTCGTCGACTTCCGCGAACTTTTTGAAATCCGTTTTCGTCTCAATGGCCGAAACCTGCACAGGCTCCTCACCGGTCAGGAAACGACACGCCTGAAGCGCGTAGACGCCAACATCCATCAACGCGCCGCCCCCGGCCAGTGTGGCCTTTAATCGCCATTGATTTGGGTCGCCAATGCGAAAACCAAATCCGGCCTCGATGATCTTGATGTCACCAAACTCTTTCTCCCGTGACATGCGGATGCACTCAAGACTGTGCGGTTCGAACTGACAACGATAGCCAACCGCCAGCTTCACGCCGGCCTTGTCGCACGCCTTGATCATCGCCTCACAGTCCTTGGAGGAATTGGCCATGGGTTTTTCCGAGAGGACATGCTTGCCCGCCTTCGCCGCCTTGAGGGTGTGCTCCTTGTGCAGTCCGTTTGGCGTCACCACATAGACGACGTCGATGTCCGGATTGTCAGCCAGCGCGGACATATTGTCGTAGTTGTAGATATTTTTGTCCGGAATGTTGTATTGCGCCTTCCATTTCTCCGCCTTGGCCGGCGTCCCGGTGATGATCCCCGCGAGCTTGGCATGCTTGGTTTTCTGCAACGCCGGGGCAATCTGGTTGGTGCTCAGACCTCCCAAACCCGCGAGCGCGAAATTCACCGTCTTCCCCGAATCCGCCGCGCGACTGATTGCGGGAAACCCCATGGTGCCGGCGGCGACCATGGCGGCTCCCATGCCTGCCGACGTTTTTTGGAGAAATTCCCGGCGAGTTACGTTTTCAGTATTCATAGTGTGACGAGTTTGATGATTTCGAAATTTGAATGCGGACAATTCAGTGCCAAACCGTAAGCCGTGGTGACGGCTCAAAACCTAGCACCGGCACGTTTGGAACATCAAGTGTCCGTTTCGATCCCCGGAGGATTGATGGGACACGCCGTCGAGTTGACTCATATCCGTCACCACAGCCGTCGCCATTTTCTCTTTCGCCATTCTCGTCTACAGAAGCTCACCGCGACAGCACTTCCATGAGGGTCAACGATTTCGCGGAAAGAATTCACTCGACCGCTGCTCGCGCCTTGGATCAACATTGTTTCCCGAACAGCACCTGTTGCAATCGACCGCCGTTTACGTTGAGCCATGCTGAAATTTATCCTTCGCCGACTGCTGGAAACCATACCGGTTTTGCTCGTGGTCGTGACGGTGACCTTTTTCATGCTCAGGCTCGCGCCCGGCGGCCCGTTCGACAGTGAACGAAAAGGTTCTGCGGAACAGGAGGCCCAGCTCAACGCCTACTACGGTTTGGACAAGCCGTTGATGGTGCAATATTTCAACTACGTGGGCAATCTGCTGAAGGGCGATCTCGGCCCCACTTTCACTTACGCCAACCGCGATACGAACGAGATCATCGGGATGTTCCTGCCCGTGTCGCTCGAGCTTGGCATCTATTCACTGCTGGTGGCGTTGATAATTGGAATCACCCTCGGAGTGATCGCCTCGCTCAAACCCAACAGCTGGTCTGACTATTTCCCTTCTTCACTCGCCATGGTCGGAATCTGCCTTCCGACGTTCGTCCTCGGGCCGTTGCTCATCCTGTTTTTTTCACTCAAGCTCAACTGGTTCGACGCGACCGGATGGGAGTATCCGCGTGACCGCGTGCTGCCGTCGCTCACCCTTGGCGGTTATTACGCCGCGTATGTCGCCCGGTTGACGCGCGGCGGCATGCTCGAAATATTGACCCAGGATTTCATCCGGACGGCGAAAGCCAAGGGTGCGAGCGCCTCGCGGGTTCTCTTCAAACACGCGCTGCGCGGCGGACTGCTCCCGGTCGTTTCTTTTCTTGGGCCGGCGACCGCCGGGCTTATCAGCGGTTCGTTCGTCATCGAAACGGTTTTCGGCATTCCCGGCCTCGGCAAGCAGTTCGTCACCAGCGCATTCAATCGGGATTACGGACTGGTGATGGGAACCGTGCTGGTGTTCGCCACGTTCATCATTTTGTTGAACATGATCGTGGACATTCTTCAGGTGTGGCTGAACCCGAAATTGAAATTCAAGTAACCGGTGGAACCCGCAACGACATCTTCCTTCAACACGGAACGTCTGCTCGAACAGGCGGACCAGGGTACGTCGCTGTGGAAGGACGCGTGGCTGCGGATGCGGAAGAACCGGATGGCGGTATTCAGTGTGGTGGTGCTGCTCGTCATTTCGCTCACGTCGGTGTTCGGGCCGTTCTTCCTGACTTACTCCTACGAGGAAACCAATCTGGACCGGGTCGCGCAGGCTCCAAGCGCCGACCACTGGCTGGGCACGGACAAACTCGGACGGGACCAACTTTCGCGAATCCTCTACGGTGGGCGTGTGTCGTTGATGGTCGGGCTGGTCGCTACCGCTGTCTCGCTGACCATCGGCGTGCTCTACGGAACCATCGCCGGATTCGTCGGCGGCAAGCTAGACGCCCTGATGATGCGGATCGTCGACATCATCTACGCCCTGCCCTTTACCATCTTTGTCATCCTGCTCATGGTCATCGCCCAGGACGCCGGTACCGCCGTTGAAAACTGGCTGCTGCAATCGTTCGGCTGGAAAACCGACGTCGCCAGCAAGTGGAACCTGATCCTGTTATTCGGTGCGATCGGTGCCGTCGAATGGCTGACGATGGCGCGCATCGTTCGCGGACAGGTTTTGTCACTTCGCAAGATGGAATTCATCGAGGCCTGCATCTCGCTCGGTCTGAGCCGGAAACGAATCATTTTTCGTCACCTCATTCCCAACGTCCTCGGCCCGATCGTCGTTTACACCACGCTCACCATCCCGGCGGTGATGCTGCTCGAAGCCTTCCTAAGTTTCCTCGGGCTCGGAATCCAGCCTCCGCGCAGTTCGTGGGGACTCCTGATCAAGGAAGGTTCGGAAATGATGGAGGAGGCCCCGTGGTTGTTGCTCTACCCGGGACTGCTATTTTCTCTGACCTTGTTTTCACTTAATTTTCTCGGCGACGGCCTGCGCGACGCGCTCGATCCGAAGACATCCAAAGACTGATCATGGCACTGCTCGAGGTTAACAATCTGACCACCAACTTCCACACACGGAACGGCGTGGTGCGGGCGGTCAACGACGTTTCGTTCAGTGTCAATCGCGGCGAAACTCTTGGCATCGTCGGTGAATCCGGCTCCGGCAAATCCGTGACCTGTTACTCATTGATGCGTCTGATTCCGCAACCTCCCGGGCGCATTGAAAGCGGTTCGGCAATCTTCGACGGAACGGATCTGCTTTCCTGCTCCGAACGGACACTGCGCGGGATTCGCGGCAAACGCGTCGCCATGATTTTCCAGGATCCGATGACGTCGTTGAACCCGTATCTTCGCATTGAAGACCAGCTGATCGAGCCGCTGTTGATCCACGAGAAAACGAACCGCGCCGACGCCGTGAAACGCGCAATCCGGGGCCTCGAGGAAGTCGGCATTCAGGATGCGAAAAATCGTATCCGAAGTTATCCGCACGAGTTTTCCGGCGGCATGCGCCAGCGCGTGATGATTGCGATGGCGATGATCACCAAGCCGGACCTGCTCATTGCCGACGAACCCACTACCGCGCTCGACGTCACCGTGCAGGCGCAGATTCTCGAACTCATCAAAAAGGAACAGAAGGCGAACGGAACGGCCGTCATTTTTATTTCGCACGATCTCGGCGTCGTCGCTGGATTTTGTGATCGCGTGAACGTGATGTACGCCGGTCGCATCGTGGAGACCGCCGGCACGCGCGAGGTTTATTATCATCCGCAACACCCATACAACCGTGCGTTGCAAAAATCCCGACCCACCGGCGACATGAAGGGCAACGAGCTTTATACCATCCCCGGCCTGCCCCCCGATCTGTCGCGACCGATCGAGGGTTGTGCGTTTGCTCCGCGTTGCGAGTTCGCCGCTGATGTCTGCCGTTCGCAACCGGCGCATTTGAAGGTCATCCAGTCCGGACATTTTTCCGCCTGCACCCGGATTCAGAACAAGGAGATAACACTGTGAGCACGTCGCCCGATTTCCTCCAGATCACCGGCTTGAAAACCCATTTCCCGGTAGAGAGCGGACTGGTTTTTCGCAAAGTGGTCGGAACGGTGAAGGCCGTCGACGGCGTCAATCTCAACCTGAAACAAGGTGAGATTCTCGGGCTGGTCGGCGAGTCCGGTTGCGGCAAATCCACTTTGGGCAGGACCATACTTCAGCTAATTCCCGCGACCGAAGGGACGGTGGTGCTCGGCGGCAAAACCCTGACCGATCTGCCGGCCAACGAACTCCGGGCTGCGCGCGCGGATTTCCAGATGATTTTCCAGGATCCTTACGCGTCGCTGAACCCGCGAATGACGGTTTACAGCACGCTCGCTGAAGCGCTCCAGGCGCACAGTTCGGTGAAGAAGAACGAGCTTCCGAAGCTCGTCGGCGAGTTGATGGAGCGCGTCGGTCTGTCGCCGCGATACATTCGCAAATACCCACACGAGTTCTCCGGCGGCCAGCGTCAACGGATCGCCATCGCCCGCGCGCTCGCAGTGAAACCGAAGCTGATCATCGCCGATGAACCGGTCAGCGCGCTCGACGTTTCGATTCAGGCACAGATTATCAATCTCCTCGCCAAACTTTCCAAAGAGATGGACCTCACGCTGGTTTTCATCTCGCACGATCTGTCCGTGGTGAAACACATCTCTGACCGGATCGCGGTGATGTATCTCGGTCGAATTGTCGAACTCGGTCCCGCCAGCGAGGTTTTTGACACGCCTAAACATCCTTACACCAAGGCGCTGGTCAGCGCGATTCCGTCGCTCGATCCGGACATGGAACGCACCCGCCAGCGGATCATTCTCCAGGGCGATCCGCCATCGCCATTGAACCCGCCGAAGGGTTGTCCATTCCATCCGCGTTGCAGCTCCGCCATCGACGCATGCAAGATCGACCGCCCAGAATTCCTCACCTGTGGCAACCAACAGGTCGCGTGCATCCGAGCGAACGAGATCAATTAGGACGGACGACACAAATCTCCCAGATTGCACCACGATCAAACGGGATGATTTGTGACTCCAACAGCCAACGGGCGTTGGCCTGCGCCTGTGCTCAGGCTTTCTTCTGATCGAATTCCACCGCCCGGCGGACGGTTCGGAGTGTTTCTCCCGCAGCTTCGCCTCGACGCCACCCGTCTCGGGGAATGAAACGTCTCCGAATCTCCAATCATTTCAGCCATTTCTGTTGGGGCGGGAACAAAAAGAGACTCCTGTCTGGTTCTGCCCGCAAGGGCAGGAATGCGCCGCTCAATGCCCCCTTGAAAACCATCAACTTGCCAAACGCCTCACCGTAGAGTTCACCCATCAAACCCTCGACACTTTCAATCGCGGCGACCTTGATCCGGAGACCGCCGCCCAGCTTTTAAATATCAGCCGGTCCCATCTCTTTCGATTGCGGGCGGCCTGGCTTGCCAAACCCGGTGACTTTGCCCTCCATGCCTCCGGTAGCAACCACCGCAGCGCATGGCCCGGGGATGTCCTGACGTTTCTGGAATCATTCCTCCCGCTCCAACGACCTCCCAACTATCAGCTGGTCGCCGACGAACTGACCGCCCGCTTTGCTTTTCAACGGGACCGCAAGTCGGTCGCCGCTTATGCCCGCCGTCACTTCCCCCTGCTGGTCAAGGCGTCCGCGCCCACACCCAAACCCCGGCGACGGTGGGAACGAGCCCGTCTGGGCGAACTTTGGCAGCATGATTCCTCCATCCACCAGTGGTGGCCCGGGGAGGACAAACAAACCCTCCTGCTGACCCTCGATGACCATTCCCGCAAATGTAAATGCCGGATGAAAAGCGGTACGGGTAGCGGGGTAAAACCGGTACGCTGGTTGATAGTTTGATTTCAGTGTGAGAGTTGAGTCAAGGGTTGGGTTTGTCCGGTCTTTTCGCTCCCGGGACACCCGAGGAGCCCGAAGGGCGAGGAGGCGTCCCGGGAGCGGCGCGGTTTTCCCGCTGCTCGGGTTTCCCATACCGTTTGCGGGCGTCCTTGAGCCGGTAGCTTTCTCCGTTGGCTTCGATGATGTGGACCCGGTGGGTCAGGCGGTCCAGCAACGCTCCGGTGAGCCGTTCGCACAATGACTGGCGCAGCCAGCGGATGAACTTCACGCTGCGCTGGGTGGCCCGTCGTGCGGCGACAACCAGACAGGGGAGCCGCCTTGCGTTTCCTTCGCCACCAAACTCGACCCCCACGCTTTCTTCTGCCCCAGCTTGTTCTTCAACTCATCGTACACCTTCTCGATTTCCCAGCGCCGCCGATACAGTTCGGCCAGCACGCCCGGGGGCAGGTCCATCTCGTTGGTCAGAAACTCGTACGCCGTGGCGGGTGCGCCCCCGCACATCCCCCCACACGCCACGATTGCGCGGATCGGCCCGAACACTTCGCTCCGTGGTGCACCGTCTATCATTACTTTCGAAAATGGAAGCGGAGCGGACTGTGGCAGGCGATCCACGATCACCTGTGCGAGCACGTGCGGTTGGTGGAGGGACGCCAGAGCGTCAAGAGCAGCAAGGCGAGCGGGGAACGCGGCTACGACGCGGGCAAGAAGATCAACGGTCGCAAGCGGCACCTGCTGGGGGACACGCTCGGCCTCGTGTTGGGGTCATGGTTTTGCCCGCCAACATTCAGGACCGCGCCGGCGCCCGGCAGTTGCTCTCGGCCTTCTTTGGCCAGGCGCGGCGGGGGCGGCGGGTCAAGCACCTCTGGGCCGACGGGGGCTATGCGGGAACCCTGCTGGAGTGGAGCCGCAAGGTCGTCCGCTGCACCATCGAGATCGTCAAACGCACCCAGGAGCACACGTTCAAAGTCCTGCCCCGCCGGTGGGTGGTCGAGCGCACCTTCGGCTGGCTGGGCCCTTACCGCCGACTCAACCGCGACTACGAGCGGCAGGCCCAGTCCGGCGAGACCTTCGTCCTTCTCGCCATGATCCGTCTCATGCTGGCACGCCTTGGAAGGCTTTGAATCCATTTTTTAAAAAGGCTCT
>JBDNGP010000010.1:0-7644 GCA_041689265.1 Verrucomicrobiota bacterium | reverse complement strand
CTCGGGATGTATTCGTCCAGGGTTTCTTTGCTCATCGTGGCGGGCATTCGCCACGGTGTCCGCTATTATGAGGCAATGGAACCCATCCGCTCTTTCCCGAGATCCCGCTTCGGTGTCCTCTTCAATGAGGCAACACGGCCATGGTTGTTCCTTTTTGTTGATGGTTTCTAATTGTCGCCGCCAAATTGAACTGAATCGACCATGTCGGACGTAAAAAAGAGCGCCGCAATGTGATTCCCAACCAACGGCTGAGGCCTTCCGCCAATGGAATACGGCGGCTTGATCACAATACCGACACCGGGTTCATCTTGCGTGCTGGGCTTCCGCAGCCTGCGGTCATTGAGTCCGACACGACCCAAGGAACCTCACTACGATATGATTGAAACAGACGTTCCGGTCACCTGCCTTGATCCACGTCAAGCTCCGGTGGCTTCGATGCCGTTTTCAGCCGGGAAATATAGGCGACGATCTGCCATGCCTCCTCCGGTTTGAGTGCGTCGTTGAATCCCATCATCGGCGTGCCGGTGATGCCCGTCATGATCGTCCGGTAGACGTCCTCGGGCTCGGGACCGCTGTGCAACGGCTGGCCCAGGTCGGCCGGACGAATGGGCACTCCTTCGATGTTCTGCAGTCCGGCGGCCGCCACTCCATCACCCGCCCCCTCGGCCCCATGACATGGAGCGCAGGTTTCCCGGAACAGGACCTTGCCGAACGCCGCCTGATTCCTGAACTCGGACTCATCCGCGAACCAGGCCGGTTGCGCCGGCAGCTCGATCGCGGCGGCGTAGTTCTTTCCGTCCTTCCACAACGGACTGAAGAATTTGATAGACTCGATGACCGCCTGAATCTCGCTGTCCTGCAACTGCTCGAAGACCGGCATGGCGGAGCCGCTGACGCCGTGCCGGATCGTCCGTTTCAGATCCTCGTCGGTCGGAAGTTTGCCGTAGGGCGTCGAGCGGTACTTGAACTGGGCCTTCTGGAAATTCCTCGGCTGCACCTCCCAGTCCCGGACCAGTTCGCCATCGCCCTCTCCGAAACGGCCGTGACAGGCCTGGCAATTCTTCTGGTAAACGAACCGTCCCTGACGAAACAGTTCACGATCCGGCGGGGTGAACGTCCGCGCCGACACGTTCGCCGTATCCGCCGGAGATTCTGCGTGAACCAGCAGCGATCCAGCAAATGCGAGGATGAGCGCAAATCCGAAAAACGTGTTTCCGAGTCCGCTCATGAACGGGTGATTCGTCGTCATCATTTCAGGTTCATCGGGCGACATGGTTGACCGGGAACCGGACGGTCGCCACCCGGATCTTGTTCGATCATTTTCGTCCGTTGAACCGGGGTCGTCAGCGGGCGCCCCGGTGAATCAGCCGTAATTCAATAATTCCTTGATTGAATAACCCGTTCCCAACCGTATATTCCCCCCCGCCAGCCAACGTGTGCCGTGGCTGGCACCGGCCAAACCCGTCCGGGCCGACCGTGTCACACGTTTTTGTGTCTCCATGCAAGTGCATTTGCTCAAATCCAAAATTCATCGCGCCGCCATCACGGCGGGAAGCGTTGATTACGAAGGCAGTCTGACGATCGATCTCGACCTGATGGACCGCGTCGGCATGCATTCGTATGAACGCATCCTCTGCAGCAACATCGCCAACGGAGAACGCTTTGAGACCTACGCCATCCCGGGACCGCGCGGCTCGGGGGCAATCGAGCTGAACGGCGCGGCCGCCCTGCTCGGCAAACCGGGCGACCGCCTCACCATCATGAGTTACACCCTAGTGGACGAGAAACTGGCCGCAGGCTGGCAGCCCAAGGTGATCGTGCTCGGAAAAGAAAACGCCATCGTCAACGAACGCGGCATCTGACCGGCCGCCACAACCCGCCGTTTTTGCGGCGTCAATCGGGAATCCATTTTGCTTGGATAATGTTATGGAACTAACAGCGGAAACCATCGCCCGCCATTTGAATGGCCAGGTTATCGGAGACAAGTCACTCGTGCTGACCGGGTTTGCCCACGCGACCACCGCCAAGCCCGGGGACCTCACCTTCGCGGAGAACCCGTCCTTTTTCGCCAAGGCCGAATCATCCGACGCCAGCGCAATCCTGGTTGAACAGGAGTTTGAATCACCGAAAAAGACGCTCATCAAAGTCGCCAGTTCCCGGATCGCCTTCGCTCAGGTCCTCCCTCTTTTCTTCCCGGAACCCAAAGTGGCCCCCGGCATCCACCCGACGGCGTGCATCGCTGAATCCGCCAGGATTGACGCTTCAGTTCACATCGGACCCCACTGCACCGTCGGTGAACAATGCGTCATCGGCGCGAATACCGTCATTCATGCCCGCTCCTCCATCGGACCTGAAACCAAGTTGGGCTCGGACTGCATCATTTATCCGGGCGTGAACATTTACCATCGCTGCGAAATCAACAATCGAGTCATCATACACGCCGGAACCGTGATCGGCTCCGATGGATTTGGCTACGTGCTGGATCAGGGGGTTCACCGAAAAATCCCGCAGGTGGGAAACGTGATCATCCACGACGATGTCGAGATCGGCGCCAGTGTCACCATCGATCGCGGCACGCTCGGGCCGACGGTCATCGGCAAAGGGTCGAAGCTCGATAATCTCATCCAGATCGCCCACAATGTGCAGATCGGCGAATACTGCATCATCATTTCGCAGGTCGGAATCGCGGGGAGCACCCGCATCGGGAACTACACTCAAATCGGCGGCCAGGTCGGAATTGCCGGGCATTTGAAGATCGGAGATCGTGTTCAGATCACCGCCCAATCCGGCGTGATGCATGACATCCCGGACGGCGAAAAATGGTTTGGAACGCCTGCTCAACCGGATCGAAAGACCAAACGGGTTCTGCTGGCGATCCAACAGCTTCCGCGCCTGATCAAACGCGTTTCAGAACTCGAACACTGGGTCCGAGGGAAGAATCCGCGAGGGGATTCTGATCGGGCGTAGGACGCGTTTTAGAGTTCCGTCTTGCCCAACTTTAGCAGTCTTTGCGCGTGTGCCGCAGTCAACGGCATCGCCGAAAGCCGGGTGTGTCGGATCAGGGGCATCTCGGCGAGAGCAGTGTCAGCCTTCATCTGTTCAAGTGTCACCGGCACTTTCAACGCCTTCACGGCCTTTAACTCCACACACGACCAGTCGCCCTCTTTCGCCGTCGGGTCCGGGAAATGTTCCTTCGTCACCTTCGCAACTCCGACGATCTGTTTTTCGCTCACACTGTGATAGTAGAACACGACGTCGCCTTTCTTCATTTGGCGCAGATTGTTCCTTGCCTGATAGTTTCGAATGCCCGTCCAGTCCGTCGTTTTGTCCTTCACGAAATCCGCCCACGAATAAGCCTCGGGTTCCTGCTTTACCAACCAGTAGTTTGTCGCCATGCGCCAGAATTTGCCGACAACCACACGGACTGCCAACGACAAAAGGCGGGCCGGCCCACGCGGAAGCACACGCTCATTTCAGACTGACGGTGATCTGATAATACTTGAACCCCGTGTCGGGCGGTGGCAACACGACCTGATAGGTATCCGGACCGACCACCACCGGAGAGAGCGGGATCGACGTAAAGCCGGAGCCAAGACTCGTCGCCGCCAGCACGCTGAAGTTCAGTTTCGACGCGAAAGCCGTCGGCCAGTTCCAGATCAGTTTGAACTGGCCAACACCGGTTTGCTGAATCTCGATCGCAGGAGGCCCCGTGAACAACTGCGCCACGCCGAAACTGAGGCCGTTGTTCGGATCGGTTGCCCTCAAGCACTTCCTGGGCGGTGGAGATGCTATCGCCATCCGCGTCCCCGCACCCCGATTGCCCCAGCGAACCGAACAGCGCCCATTCCAGATCATCGAGCAGCAGATCGCCATCGCTGTCGGTCAACGTCACCGCCGGCACCGAGAGCAGGGTCGCCGACGTGACCTCAATGCCCTGACTGGCGCACGAACCGGCCGGAGCATCGCCGTAGCCTTCGACCTGAATCAACGTGCCAGGCAGTGGCAGGAAGAACTCGGCGAACGCGAAGGCCACTCCATCCGCCTCGACCAGCGAGTAAGTGGTCAAGGCATCCAGCGACTCGAGCACCGTGCAACCGGGCCCAAAGGAGTCGGGTCGCACGCGCAAAGTCCACTTTCCGCAAGGTCGGGCTCCAATCGAATTCAGCAATTCAGTCACGCCATTCAAGGGGCTGCCAACTCCACCGGGCACCGTGATCAGGACGGCGTAGCCGGCGGGCAGATTGCCCGTCGCAAAAAACTCGCGAAGCACGTCAACCGGCAGCGGATCGACGCCCGGCTGGGTATCGGTCTTCCGCTGCAACCCAAGCAGTTCCTCCATTGCGGGATTGATCCGTGTCACATCCGATGAACGGAACGGAAACAACGTGATCTCTTCGCCCAGATGGAGCCCGCGCGCCTGAAGCAGTTCGCCAATCTTCTTTTCCATGAGCAACGCAACCAGGGCGTCCAGCGGCTCCGTTTCGCCGATGAACAGCGGCCGACCGGGATCAACGGCAGCCGCACCGACGGATCGGTCAGCCCGGCGATTGTGTTGTTGGCCGTGTTGGAAACCGACAACAAGCTGCCCTGCAAATCGAACGCGCGCACCGGTTGCCCGTCAATGCGAGGGACAGGTTGTTCGCCGGGCCGTTCATGGGCCGGCACCAACTCGCTGATAAGATTCTTCACCAGGTTCAAGGCTTTCGCCCGTTGACCACCAGTCTTGGCGAACCAACCTGAAGCGCCGTTCACCTGGTTGACCAGACCATCGATCGCCTTTTCAAGCTGGGTGATCCGCGCGTCAATCTCGCCGAGCGGGTTGACCGTGAGCGGGTTCACGCCAAGCCCAAGAAGATCTTGTTTCAACTTCGTCCGCACCGAGCCGACGGCACCCGTCAGTTTGGATGTGATGATCGCGTCGGCGCCGGTCTTGAAGGTCGCGACGTCGGGCGCGGCTCCGTAAGCGTTCAAGAGTTCCGTGTAAAGCTGGTCAATCACGGGATCAACCACCGCCGCCAGCACCGGTTCGAGAAAGGTATCGAGCTGAGGCACCAGCAGTCCGTCCATCGCCTTGAATCCAGCTGTTCACCGCGTCTTGAATCGGCGCCGTGGCGGCATCGGTCACGGCCTTGGCGACGTCCTTCAACTGGCCGCCGACGTTCAGTTCATTGAAGGCGATATTGGCCAGGTTGATCTGGGGCAAACCCTTGAACTTCACCCCAAAGTTAATCTCGGCATTCTCCGGACTCAGGTATTTGACGTCCTGATCGATGTCGAACAACACGACGGGATCGGTCTTCGAACGGGAGGACTTGAATGATCGCGTGCCCGTCGACCAGTCAAGCGGCAGATCAAAATCGACAACTTCGGCCCACGACCGAACCGCGCGCGGGGCATACTTGTCACCACTCGGCGTCACCCTTCGGCAGGTGGCGAGACTGCCCCCTCGAACCCGCGATTGGCAACGTCGAACGGCGGGTCGGTAGGGGCGGTGTTGAAGAAGTGCTTGCCCCCGACATCCCAGGCATTGGCGAGATCCGGCCAACCGCCGGGAAGGTAGATCAGGTCGGTCCCGTTCGTCTTCTTCGCGCCGGTCTGGAGTTGGACCTTGATATCCTCGAAAAAGGGTACGTCGAGCTTCCCGGCGAGATTGGCAAATCCGAGATGCTGAACGGCCGGCAGATCCGTGTAGTTGTTCAAATACGAACGCGACACCGGGACGAAATTGTATTTTTCGCCGGCCGGACCCTGCAGCTTGATGTTGTTCGGCGGTTGCAAACGCGAGTCAACGCCGGTCAGTCCGTACGCGTGGGAGATCAGCTGGCCGTCGGTGTCGATGCCCCAATCGCCGAAGAAGGGATCCTCGATGTTGCTGAGCCAGCTCTTGACGCCGAGCACGAGTTTTCCGCCGCGGGGGGCGCACTCGGGGCCGGGCATTTTCTTGAACTTGATCGCGGCGGTTTTGAAATCAGCTTCCCAGCAGTCGAGTTTTTTCGCCGTTGTTGAACTCACCCCACTTCAACTGTGTGGGCGAGTTTAAGGCGCCCTGTGCCTCGAGACCACCGTCAGGCGTGAAGTACAAACGGGAACCGTCGGCGTAGAGGTGATGCAGCGTGAAACTCAGATTGGGCGGACAACCCGCCGCCGAATCGAGGCAGCCGAGGTATTGAAAAAGGGCGACGTTGGTGGTCGTGTTGAGATAACTGTTCGCCGGATCAAAGTGATCGTCTCGAATCGAAATCGAGCTGCTCGCCAGCCATTGCACCGACGCGCTGTAAGGGAAGTGCGAAAAGAACAGGCCCGGAGCCAGCGTGTAGCTCGCGTCAAGTCGCGCCGAGGCGTCAGGTCCCGCCTTGATCCTGAACGGATAATTCACGGTGTCCGATACGAAGCGAAAGTACTGTTCATTGCTCCGCTTGAACCACCTGTCCGATTCCGCCAGTGAGCCCGCGTTGGTCTGGAGATAATTCAGTTCGTCGCCGCGCACGTACAGCACGCGCGGGGAGGCCCCGGGTCATCCATTCGGAACGAGCCGTTGCTCACTTCCCAGGTGATGTTCCACGCGCGGGTCAGCAATGGCTTGGTTTTCTCAAACACCCAGACCGCTGTACCGGCCGACTGGGCGCCGGTAAAAGAACCGGTGCGAAAGACCCCCGCTTCGACCGCGTACGTTCCGTAGGCGTTTAACCGGGCCACGGGCTTGAGAGCCACCGAATTGGTGTTCGTCACAGTCCCCGACGAGCCGATCAGGAACGTGTTCGTCAGGTTGAAGACATAGCCGACGTTGGTAACGCCGTTCTCGCCGAGGATCGGGTGAGGGTTTCCGCCCGCGTCAAGCAACCGATACTGGGTCACCCAGGTGCTCTGGTGTGCCGCCGAAGATGAGTTGGCCGAGCGGATCTGAGATTGAACCCGCAGACGGTCGCGATTGTAGGCAGGACCACCGTTGTTCGCGTCCGCATCGATCACCAACGCGGAGTAATTGGTGACGCTCAATGCCAGAACGGTTTCCGTTATAACCGGGTGGAGCCACGTCAAAGAGATGTTGCCGAACGCGCCGCTGTAACCATCCCCCGCGATCTGATAAGGGGTGCCCGCCGACGCCACAAAGGTTACTGCGCTGCTCCGGTCTGGGGGATTGAGATCGTCCTTCGCGGCGACTGGAGTCAGTGCATTGACGGCGGTTCCAGTGTAAACCGCCAGCAGCGTGTCCGGCACACTGCCAACCGTGTTGAAAGTGACTGTCCCATTCGATGGTGCTGTCCAGCGATACCAGATCGACCGGCCTCCGACATTACCCGCATGATTGGGTTCGCCGGTTTCCTTGGTTGCGTTGACGTTGGATCCGGCAACAGAACAGGAGGCATCGGCTATGAGGGAGGCCGACGTAAAATTGTCATTCGCCGGCTGGGCCTCTGACGACCATTCCGCTCCCAGCGGCGCCGTAAGAACGACACCCGTCGACCAAAACCGGATGAAATTACCCAGCTTCATGCGAGCCTTGCGGCGCGTTTTTGAATCAATGACCTCAGGAGGCGAATAATTACGCTACGGAGGAGGCGGTCATTGTTAGGTATGGTTTGTTTTTGGTGCGCCGGTTTTTGGTTTTCTTCCCGGCGCCGGTTTCGCTGGGCAAGTTTCTTG
>JBDNGP010000009.1:0-26539 GCA_041689265.1 Verrucomicrobiota bacterium | reverse complement strand
GCGGGTTGCGTTTCCATCCGGGCTGGAACCTGATCTTTCCCATCCCAAAAGTAAAGGGCTCGACCCGTTCTTCCGCGCAAACAAGGTTTTGCTGAATCCTCTTCGACCGGCCATGGAACAAACGACCTCCAACAACGCCACTGCGAACATCTCCCACCCCGACGATAATCAGCATTGACGGTTGCGGGTTGTCGGACCGCGCCAGTCGAACGTCCGCAGTGTTTGACTACGTCGAAATTTTGACACAGCCTGACCGCGTGAAATCATTCCTCGCGTTTTTGTGTCTCGCAAGCGTGGCCGCTGCGGCTCCACTTGATGATTTTGTGGCGGTGGCCAAAGCGAAGCACGGAGAGGCTGGAGATCGCGCCGCGCATTTTCTGGTTCAGCACATGCCGGCGACCGATCGCGAAACGCTTTCCTCCGACTTTCTCATCGAGAATCTCGACCTCGCTTTTCGGGCGCGGGCAGAGTTCCCATGGGCCGCTGATGTCCCGGAGGACATTTTCCAAAACGATGTTCTTCCTTACGCCGTGTTTGATGAAACCCGCGATGCGTGGCGCCCTGAACTGCACGAACTGGCCCGCGAGATCGTGAAGAATGCAACGAGCGCGACCGCCGCCGCTCAAGCTCTGAACCGGGAATTGTTCAACCGGATCAAGGTGCACTACAACACCGGACGCAAACGACCCAACCAAAGCCTCAAAGAATCCAAGGACCTCGGCATGGCGACCTGCACCGGATTGTCCGTCATACTTGTGGAAGCCTGCCGGGCGGTTGGGATCCCGGCACGCGCAATCGGGACCCCGCTCTGGAGCAACGAACGCGGCAACCACACCTGGGTGGAGATCTGGGACGGCGACTGGCATTTCACCGGTGCGGATGAATTTGACGCGGCGGGTCTGGATCGCGGCTGGTTCGTCGGTGATGCATCTCAAGCGCATGCGGATGTTCCGAGGCACGCCATCTACGCGACTTCGTGGAAGCGTGATGGATTAAACTTCCCAATGGTGTGGGCGCGAAACAGCCAGTCCGTGGCAGCCGTCAACGTAACCTCTCGGTATGCAAAACCCGACTCAAAAAAACTGGAACTCGCGCAGCTTGGAGTGCGGCTGTGGGACGAGTCCGGAGGAACACGGCTCAGCGCCAAGGTGTGTGTGCTCGACGGCGTCCGACGCTCCTGCGCACTGGCAGACACGAAGTCCGGAACAGCGGACCTCAACGACATGCCACGCTTCAATCTGAAACCCGGCACCGGTGGTTGGCTACGCTTCACGGTTGGGGATGAAATCCGCGAGATCCCCTTCGGCCCGCTGGCGAAAGGCGCCTCCACCGTGGATGCCGTGTGGGCCGACCTTTCCCCCGGATCGGAAGCGCTCGATTCAGTCCGAGCGTGGCTGGCATTGCCCGCTGTCGAACGTCCGGCTGACGCCCCCGCGCTGCGGAATGCTCTAACTCGAGCCGAAGCTGAAAGTGCGTTGCAACTGCTTGCCGCAGACCGGTTCGCCGAACTCGCCGTCGAGCGGAAGGATGAGTTCGAGCAACAGTCGATTACCGAGGGTGACAAAACACTGCGATGGCTGGAAAAGGAGTTCGGCGCCGCACCGGAGGGCGGGCACAGCCTCTGGATTTCCATGCATGGTGGCGGCAATACCCGTGCTTCGGTGAATGACAAACAATGGCGGAACCAGATCGGACTTTACGAACCGGCCGAAGGCATTTACGTGGCTCCGCGCGCGCCAACCGATACCTGGAACCTCTGGCATGAGGCGCACATCGACCCGATGTTCCAGCGGCTCATCGACGATTACGTCGCTTTGCGCGGCGTCAATCCCGACAAGGTTTACCTGATGGGTTACTCCGCAGGGGGTGATGGTGTGTGGCAGCTGGCTCCACGGATGGCCGATCGATTCGCTGCGGCCGCCATGATGGCCGGTCATCCCAATGAAGCCTCGCTGCTGGGACTGCGCAATCTGCCCTTCGCCATCTTCATGGGCGGCGATGACTCCGCCTACCAGCGCAATCAGATCGCCGCCGATCGCACGGTCGAACTGGATCGCCTCGAGAAAGATGACCCGGGCGGGTATGTCCACATGTCGCGCATCTACGAGGGCCTCGGCCATTGGATGAACAAGAAGGACGCCGAAGCGCTGCCGTGGATGGCCGGTTTCGTTCGCAACCCGTGGCCGGAGAAGATTGTGTGGCAACAGGACGATGTTGTGCACCGGCGATTCTACTGGCTGGAGCTGCCGGAAGATGTCGTGATTCAGAACCGACCGAAGATTATTGCCTCAGTGAAGGGCCAGATGATCCGACTGGAAGGGGATGTACCGTCGGGCATTCGTCTGAGGCTCTCCGACCGGTTGCTGGATCTGGATCAACCGTTGACCGTGATGATCAACGGTCGCGACGCTTTCACGGGCAGGGTGGAGCGAAATGCCGAAGCCATCGTGAACTCCCTTTCGGAGCGGGCCGACATATCGTCAGCGGCCACAGCGACCGTGACGATAAACGCAAAGCAGATGACCGATTTGTCGGTGAAGGAACCGACCAACAACACCGCGCTTTGAGAAGCAACTCATCCAGTTCAACCGCTTCGGCGCACACCGGATTTGGTTCGGTGACATCTGGATTTTTGAGTGCGCTGTGGCTGTTGCTCGGCGCTGTGATCCATGTCACAGCCGAGACAAAGCCGCCCCCAAACGCCATGGATCACTGGGCGTTTCATGCCCCGGTTGCGGTGTCGCCACCAGACATCGGAAACGATCCGTGGGTAAAGACCGATATCGACCGGTTCATCTTTTCCGGGCTCAAGAGGACCGGTTTCACCCCGGCACACGCCGCAGACCCGAGGACGTTAATTCGGCGGATGAGTTTTGATCTCACGGGGTTGCCGCCGACGGACGAAGAAACCGAACAATTCTTAAAAGCTGTTGCGATTGATCGTGAACTTGCCGTCAGCGAATTGATCGACCGGCTGCTCGGATCGCCGCGTTACGGCGAACGATGGGGGCGGCACTGGCTGGATGTCGCCCGTTACTCCGACACGAAAGGGTACGTCTATGCTCGGGAGGAACGTCGCTTTGTCCACGCCCCGACCTATCGCGACTGGGTGATTCGCGCTTTCAATGAAGATCTGCCCTACGACCGGTTTCTGCTGTTGCAGATCGCGGGAGATCAGTTGTTGCCCGAAGGTTCTCCCGATCTCGCGGCGATGGGTTTCATCACCGGCGGCCGCCGTTTCATCGGAGTGACGCCGGACATCATCGATGACCGGATTGACGTGGTGACGCGTGGTACGATGGCGCTCACTGTGCAATGCGCTCGCTGCCACGATCACAAATACGATCCCATTCCCACTGCGGATTATTATTCACTCTACGGCGTTTTTCATGGTGCGGACGAGCGATTGATTCCGCTGGGAGCAAGCGACGATGAGGAACTTCTGAAACGCCAGGCAACGTCGGCGGAAACGATGAAGGAACGACGGGATGAGGCGGCGGGGCGATTGCGATCACGCGTGGCCGAATATCTGACGGCGCAACTGGAAATGGAGAAATATCCCGAGGAAGGATTTGATCAAATCTTCGTCGCGGAAGACATCATGCCCGCCTCGGTCCGCCGCTGGCGCGACTTCCTTCACACTGAGGTGGATGCAGCGCACCCGATGTTTTCTCCGTGGCATGTGCTGGCGGAACTGCCGGCCACCGGGTTTGAAACGAATGCCGCAACCCGTCTAAAAGAATTGATCGACGACGGCAAATTGAACCCGCTCGTTGCCGCCGCGTTTGCCAAGCCGCCGAAGGATCTGGCGGAAGCTGCCGCGCGCTACGGCAAGGTTTTTTTGAACGCGGGGGGAGAGCCCGGGCAGTCGGGAGCAGAAGAGTTGCTGGCATTCCTGCACGACCCGCAATCGCCGACCGCGGTGCCCAACACCAGCATTGTGGGCAACGAATTATTTTTCCCGACGTCGGTTGTGGACGAGGTTTGGAAACTGCAAGCCGAGGTGGAACGACGGTTGATCGAGCTCAACGCGCCGGCTGCTTTGACGCTGGTGGAGCGTCCTCGCGAGCCCAACCCTCGCATCTTCGTTCGCGGCAGCGCGTCCCGACTGGGAGACGAAGTGCCACGTCAATTCCTGCAACTGATCAGCGGCCCGGATCGTGAACCGTTCCATCACGGCAACGGGCGTCTGGAAATGGCGCGGGCGATTGCGAACGCCAATAATCCCCTGACCGCGCGCGTGATGGTAAACCGCATCTGGCAACATCACTTCGGCACCGGCCTCGTGCGGACGCCGAGCGACTTCGGACTGCGCGCCGAAACACCGAGTCATCCCGAGTTGCTCGACTTGCTCGCGCTGCGCTTCATCGCCGACGGTTGGAGTGTAAAGGCTATGCACCGTTTGATTCTGTCGAGTGCCGTTTATCAACAGAGTTCAGTCAGTAAATCAGTGATCAGTAGGTCAGTAACAGGTACCGCCGATCACGCGGAGAGTATTCGCACTGCTTCACTAAATACTGACCCACTGATCACTGGACACCCCCCCGCCCCCGATCCCGACAACCGGCTCCTCTCGCACTTTCCGATTCACCGGCTCGAGTTCGAACAACTGCGTGATGCGATGCTTGCGGTCAGCGGAGAACTCGATTTCACAATATCCGGCAAATCACTTGAGCTGCTGGATGCAGTAAACAAACGCCGCACAGTTTACGCCTACGTAGACCGCCAGTTTTTGCCCGGTACCTTCCGTACGTTTGACTTTGCCAATCCAGACATCCACGTCGCGGTTCGGCACGAGACGACCGTTCCCCAACAGGCGTTGTTCTTCTTGAACGGGGAGTTTGCCGCGAATCGCGCACGAGCCGTCGCCGCGCGCTTTGCTGATGCGTCACCTGAAGTCCGCGTGCAACGGCTTCACCAGGCCATTTATCAACGACCCGCCACGCAACATGAAGTGAGTGCCGCACTGCAGTTCATCGCTTCGGCGGAAACGGATCTTCCGCCACCTCCACCCGAACCTCCCGAGACTTCCTGGCGTTACGGCACGGGTGAATACGACGACACGGCGAAGCAGCTGAAATCCTTCACGCCGCTGCCGCACTTCACCGGGAAGGCGTGGCAGGGCGCTGATTCATGGCCGGGCGGTGAATCGGGTTGGGCACAACTCACGGCGACGGGCGGGCATCCGGGCAATACGCGATCCTACGCCGTCGTCCGTCGATGGATTGCTCCGACCAATGCGACCATCAGCATCACCGGTATCCTCAAACATGAGCCGGAAGCGGGCGACGGCATCCGCGGCTTCATGGCGTCGAGTCGGCACGGCGAGTTGAAGTCAGCGTCCGTTCATCACACGGAAATTGAGATGACTGCGGAAAACATTTCGGTGGAGTCCGGTGACACGATTGATTTCATCGTGGACATCGCCGACAACCTGAACAGCGACCAGTTCCTCTGGGAACCGGGGGTCACCGCCGCCGAAACAAAGTGGGACGCGAAAGCCGAATTCATCGGCCCGACACCCGCACCCGACTACCTGGCTCCATGGGAGCAATACGCCCAAGTGCTCTTGCTCGCGAACGAATTTGCCTTTGTGGATTGAAGGAACCGCGTCACCAGCTATTTCAATATCAACCACCGTTGCCAATCATGAACCCAAATTTCCAACCACCAATCAACCGCCGCGACTTCCTGGCGCGTGTCGGGATGGGCATGGGAGCGATGTCGTTGGGCGGGCTGGCAAACGCCGAGACCGAGTCCATTTCCCCGCTTCTCGCACACGCGCCGCACTTCGCGCCCAAGGCGAAACGCATCGTTCATTTCTTTCTCAACGGCGGACCGTCACACGTGGATACGTTCGATCCGAAACCGATGCTGACCAAGTACGCCGGGCAGCCACTTCCCGGTGAATATTTGCGGACCGAGCGCAAAACGGGCGCGGCGTTTCCCTCGCCATTCCAGTTCAAGAAATACGGGCAGAGCGGACTCGAAATCAGCGAACTGTTTTCGAAGACGGCGGCGCACGCAGACGACATCGCGGTCGTGCGCTCGATGTATGCGCAGGTGCCGAATCACGAGCCGTCGCTCATGTTGATGAACTGCGGCGACAGCGTACAGGCGCGGCCGAGCATGGGGGCGTGGATGCTGTATGGACTCGGCGCGGAGAACCAGAACCTGCCGGGATTCATCGCCATGTGTCCGGGCGGATTGCCGATCAAAGATTCGGAGAACTGGCAGGCGGGCTTTCTGCCGGGCGTGTATCAGGGAACGTTCGTCGATCCGCAATACCGCGAGGTGGAGAAGTTGATCGAGAACATCCGCAGCCCGCACGCGACCAAGTCCATGCAGCGACGACAGCTCGATCTGCTTCGCAGCTTGAATCTGGAGCACGAACACGCACGAGGAGCGAATCCAAAACTGGACGCACGCATTGAATCGTTCGAGCTCGCCTTCCGGATGCAGATGGACGCAAGCGACGCCTTCGACATCGGTCGCGAACCGGAATACGTCCGCACGGCCTACGGTGATCATGTTCACGGAAGGCAGACGCTCATTGCCCGGCGGTTGTTGGAGCGTGGCGTGCGCTTCGTCCAACTCTGGCACGGGGCGGGTCAACCGTGGGATCATCATGACAACATTGAAGGCAACATCCGAAAGCACTCGAACGACATCGACGGCCCGATCGCCGTATTGATCGCCGACTTGAAGCAGCGGGGCATGTTCGAGGACACGTTGATTTTGTGGGGCGGAGAGTTTGGTCGCACACCAACCGTTGAACTCGGCGACACCGGCAAATCCAAGCTGGGCCGTGATCACAACCACTACGGATTCAGCGTCTGGATGGCCGGCGGCGGGATCAGGGGCGGCACCGTTTATGGCGCGACGGACGAGTTCGGATTCAAGGCGGTAGAGAACCGGGCGAGCGTCCACGATCTGCACGCCACGATGCTGCACCTGATGGGGTTTGATCATGAAAAACTGACCTACCGCCACGCCGGTCGCGACTTCCGGCTGACCGACGTTTCCGGGAACGTGATCAACGAAATCCTCGCGTAATCAAGGCCGCACTGAAGCCGCTTCGTTCACAACTTCGATTCCCTCCAAACCACTCCCTCGAAATCGAAAAACGCATCAGGAAACCCGCGCTGACTTGACGGGCTTGTTCAACCAGGGTGTGTGTTTGCTGGCTCCGCAGCAACACGACCTTTATTGTTCGCCTCTTTTCATCTCCTCGACCAAAAGATGAAACCGTAGCTCTCCATCATCCCAATCAATCTGCTTGCCTGATACTTGAATGTTCTGAGCCACCGGAACACTCTCCTGAAACATGCGCTGGGCCTTGTAAATCGTCCGGCCGCGATAATTGATAATCGTGGTCTCCGGATCAAGAAACGGTATCCCAACGGACTCGCTCACACAACGCCAACTAACTGGGTCTGTGGAAACTCCATACTGCTTCTCGGCGAGAACTTTGAAGTGAAATCCGGTCTTGGCGTGCTGAAATAACCGTCCGCCCACGAATCCAACGCCGAGCAGGACTGCTCCAACTGCTAGCCGGATGAGAACACGCTTCATATTTTTGGCGAACAGTATTAATCAGCAACGTGGCATGCACGACGTCGTGCACAGTCAGTTTCTCCAAACGCCGCTTTCCGATGAGGTTAGAAAAACCGACCGGCGATTTTCTGGCAAGAATGGAATCAGTTCGTTTTTTGAGCCGGCCGCGACGAGCGTAGGAAAAGCAGCATTCCCGAGGACACGTTCATCCGGTCGGATGATGAGCTTGGTCGCACGCCATTCTGATCAGCCCGGAGAATGGGCGACACGGCAGAGTTCCACTCCGCGCTACCCAATCGGCGGCTTTCCGTAGTCCAGCCCGCCGTCTCCTGTGTCTGTTGAACTTGGCGATATCGGCAAGCCCAAGCGGGGTCGTGATCACAACCACTACGGATTCAGCGTGTGATTCCTCGTACCCTGCCAATGTCAAACAACGGAATAGGCGAGCTACCCGGAGCATTCTGTTTGGGAATCCAATCCCGGACGAACCATCAACTGCCGTGTGCGCTCGAAAGTTCGCCCGGAGGTCTGACTCCACCTTGCTCCACGCTTGCGATTACCTCCAGAAGTGAGGAGAGGCTTGCGGTTCGTTGAGATTCTATGAGACAAGTCCCCCTGTTCCAATGACCAGCCCGGCTCAATCGTTGTCAGAAATTCGCCACGTCGTCCTCGACCTCGATGGAACCCTCTATCTGGACGGGGTGTTGTTTCCCTGCACTCTGCCCTTCCTCGAGGAACTCGGGCGTCTGCAGATCGGCCACAGTTTCATGACCAACAACAACTCGCGCAGTCATGCCGAGTACGTGTCCCTGCTCCGCGGGTTGGGCATCTCAACCGGGCCGGGCCAGATCGTCACCTCCACCGACGCGACGGTCAGCCTGTTGCGCCGCCGTTGGCCGCGGGCAACACGCCTGTCGGTGCTGGGGACTCCTGGGTGCCGGAGTGACTTCGCCGCCGCCGGCTTCACAATCGTCGATGGGACCGATGAGCCTGACGCTGTCATCGTCGCCTTTGACACCACGCTGACCTACGACCGGCTGGCTGCAACCGCCAGCTGGGTTGCCCGCGGCAAACCCTATGTGGCGACTCATCCCGATCTGATCTGCCCGACCAAGGAGGACACCATGCTGCCGGATTGCGGCTCGATCTGCGCGCTCCTGGAATCGGCGACCGGACGCAAGCCCGACGCCATCGCCGGCAAGCCCAGTCCGGAGTTGCTGCACCATGCCGCGCGGCAGGTGGGGCACGAGATTTCTGAAATTGCCGTGGTGGGGGACCGCCTCTACACCGACATGAAAATGGCCCGCGACGCCGGTGCCGTGTCCGTGCTGGTCCTGAGTGGCGAGACCACCCGTGATCAGGCCGATGCGGCGAACCCAAAACCGGATTTTGTGGTTACCGACGTTGGCGATTTCGGGCAACGACTCGCCCACGCACAACCCGTTTCTTGAACCCGTTCAAATGAATCATTACTGACATTCCCCACCATGAACCGAAGTTATCCCATCCTCATTTCAGCGATTCTGCTTTCGCTCAATATGAACACACAGGCACAGCTCGTCATCGCCCACCGTGGAGCCTCGGCTGAAGCTCCGGAGAACACGCTCGCCGCATTCGAGCTGGCGTGGGAACGCGGTGCGGACGGGATCGAAGGCGACTACTATCTCAGCAAGGACGGCGAGATCGTCTGCATCCACGATGGCACCACGAAGCGTGTGACCGACGGGAAAGTGAATCTGCCGGTCGCGGGAACGACCTTTGCCGAGTTGCGCAAACTCGACGTGGGTTCGTGGAAAAGCCCGAAATACATTGGTGAACGGATTCCGACGCTTGCCGAGGTGCTCGCCACCGTCCCTCCCGGAAAGCGTATCTTTATCGAAATCAAATGCGGGCCGGAAATCGTTCCCGCCCTGAAACGGCAGCTGGCGAAGTTTCCGCAGGTGAAGTCGGAACAGATCGCGATCATCTCCTTCAACGAAGACGTGATCATGGCGTGTCGCTCGCAATTGCCACACCTGACGGCGAACTGGCTGGTGGGCTACAAGAAGGACAAGGCGACCGGTGAATGGGAACCGTCGGCTAGTTCGATTCTCGCCTCGCTGGCGAAAAACGGAGCCAGCGGATTGGGAACGCAAGCGCAGCTGGAGGTGATCACCCGCGAATTTGTCGGGCAGTTGCGCAACAGCAAACTCGGCTTCCACTGCTGGACGGTCGACGATGCACCGACCGCCGAACAATTCCAGGCCCTCGGAGTCGACTCGATCACCACCAACGTTCCCGACTTCATTCGCGAGTCAATCGCACTTCACGCCGCCGAACCCACACCGTAAGCCATGGACCCGCTTGTCTACAGTTACACGCTCGGCGGCATCGTGTTTGCGGTGGGCCTGTTCTTCGCCGCAAAGCAGGGATACCTCGGGTTCAGTGGCCGACCCCTGCTCCACCTGATCGCGTGCGTGGTTGTGGTGGGGACATTCCTCCTGATTCAGGGCTACCTGCAATACGCGCCCATGACGGTGGCAGCCCCGCAACCCTACAACGGCGGGGCCGAACACGTCCTCAAGCGCGACGGCAGCGTGCGCGGAACACCGCTCGACTACGGGATCATGATCGGCTACTTCGTGATCATCCTCGTCATCGGGACCTGGTTCGGACGCCGGCAGAAAACGACCCGTGATTTTTTCTTAGGCGGGCAAAGGTTCAGCTGGTGGTTGATCTCCTTCAGCATGATCGCGACAACGATCGGCTCCTACAGTTTCGTCAAGTATTCGAACATGGGATACAGATACGGCCTGTCGAGTAGTATGAGCTATTTCAACGACTGGATCTGGTTCCCCCTGCTGGTCTTCGGCTGGCTTCCCATCCTCTATTTCGCCCGCGTCACTTCAGCACCGGAATACCTCGGACGGCGGTTCAATTCCAAGGTGCGGTTCTGGGCGACCCTCTGCATTCTCATTTATCTGATCGGGTACGTTGGGGTGAACCTGTTCACGATGGGCAAGGTGCTCAACGCCCTCATCGGCTGGCCGATTCCAACCGCAGCCCTCATCGTTGCGATGATATCTGCGACCTACGTCACGTTCGGCGGACAGACCAGCGTCATCATGACCGACCTCTTTCAGGGCTTCATGCTCCTGATCGTGGGCGCGATGATTCTGCTTCTCGGTTTCGACTATCTCGGTGGCTTCGGTATCTTCTGGGAAAACCTCCCACGCGACCACCGCGCCGCTTTTCCAAATTTCAACCAGGACCCCGGCTTCTCCACCGTGGGTGTTTTCTGGCAAGACGCAGTCGCCAACTCGGCGATGTTCTATTTTCTCAATCAGGGGATCATCATGCGTTTCCTCGCTGCCAAGTCGCTCAGCGATACGCGCAAGGCTGCGATGTCGACATTTGTCATCCTGATGACGCTCGCCGCCTGCGTGGTCGGAGGCGGCGGCTGGCTGGCCGCAGCGCTGGTGAACCACGGAGATCTGCCCGGCGACATCAAAGCCGGCGACGCGTTTTATATCGCCACCGAGTTGCTGAGTCGCCCAGGGGTTTTCGGCCTCGTGCTCGCCGCGCTGACCGCTGCGCTCATGTCGACCGTGGACACACTGATCACAGCCGTTGCCGCGCTCACCGTGAACGACCTTTACAAACCCTACATCAGACCGCAGGCGAGCGAGCGCCAGATGATGAAAGTCGCGCGCTGGACGTCCGTCCTGGTCACGATCTTTGGGGTGGTGCTGGTGCCGATATTCATGAACTTCGCGTCGATCTACGAGGCACACGGCGCGTTCACGGCGGCGATCACTCCACCGCTCGTGGTCACCTTGCTCCTCGCGGTTTTCTGGCGACGCTTTACGGCCACCGCCGCAATCTGGACCATCATCGGCGGGTTGCTGGCCATGGCATTCTCACTGTTCTATCCACAAGTCATCGCTCCGTTTGCCCAGGGGATTCCTGCCGGTGAGCGGGGGGACGGATTGTTCGGCGGCATTCAGCAATACAAATACATGCGGGCCTGCTACGGGATCGGGGTGTGTGCATTCATTGGCATTGTCGTCACACTGTTCACAAGGCCGGAAACGACCGAGCGTCAACGCGGATTGGTCTGGGGGACGATCACCGACGCCCTGCAACACTACAAAGGAGCGCCCGGGAAGGAAGGCAAGGTCGCGAAGGCAAAGGCGATGCCGCAACGCGCGGGCGACGAACACCCACCGGAAACCCGCGGCGAAGCCGGACTGCCTGTCGTGTGGCCATCACGTGCCCTGGCTGAGGCGCTCGGTGCCGCGCCCGGCGATCTCGTTTACATCACCGACACGCGCAGTTGGCTCGGAGGACTGCGCTCGGCACACGCAGTCCTTGGCGAAATCAGCAATGACCGGGAAACAACATTTGTCCAGATGGACGAAGAGATATTCAACACCGTCGTCGCCCGTAGTCGGACCGACAAAGCAGTCGTCGTTGAGCGGCTCTATTGAACAACTGAAGCACGATTACATTCGGCACATCTGCGGATTTGAAGCCGCAGCGTCCACGCCTTCCGTTCCCTCCAAACCACTCCCTCAAAATCGAAAAACGCATCATAGAAAATGCCAATGGTCATCAAACGTGGTGGTTCAACCGGAAGGCCTGGTCGAAGGTTCGTTTCTCACCTTCGCTTTACCCTTTGTTGTTCGGCATCGTGATCAACCTAAAGCAAACTCTCCCAGCACCCGCTCGCCCAAGAAATTCGGCACGGTATTGGACAGGCGCTCGAACTCTGCCTGTGAAAGTGCTGAATGCCGCTCCGGGGTCATGTCCTTGCAATTCCAAGCGCGACACAGGTGGTCAAGAACATGTGCTAACTGGACTGAAACTGCTGGCTCGCCTCGGTCGTCAATCTTCCCCTCGCGAAACTCAGCAACAAGAGCCTGCAAATGCTCGGAAGCTTCGGCCAACTCAAACTGGATTGTGGTGACATGCATAAAATCTCGCGGTGCAAACAATGCCAAACGCCTAGATGATGGATGGCAAGCGCTGGCCCGCTTCCATCGACAAAGTTGAGGTTTCAGTTTTCATGTTCACTTCCGAACCGGCGGGGCTTGCTCGGCATTCTCATCAATCGAATGGCTAGCCTTCTCTTGTCGAACGAACTTCGCTGAATCGCATGTACGCCACATTTCCCTTGGAATTCAATCTACCTCTGTCGGCGAGATATCCAATTCTCTCCGCATAGAAATTGATGGAAAACTCCGGGAATCGACTTTCAAGAACTTCGTGTGTTTGGACTGCCACCCACGCAACCTTTTTCCAATGATCGGCCACGTGGGTGAAAATCGTCTCATCAATTTCATCTCGTTGCGACTGGCTCATGCTTCGATAGCAGCCTAGCTCTTTTGGCGTCAACTCGTCATTGGGTTGCGGAACCTCCGTGGCCATAAGAGTTGCCTGCACTAACGCAAAGGTGAGGGACGGCGGGCGACCGGCGTGCTCAACGATGAGGTTAAAAGTTTGGATTTCATGAACCAGCCACGCAACGGAAGGGTTGGCCCGACATTCCTCTCGACCGACTGATTGGCCTTTTCTTCAGATTCAGAATGCGAATATCCGGGAAGCAGTCCCTGCGTCTTTGGATCATTCTTCTCCAAGAGTTTCCAACCATCCTTTGGTCGGTCCGCGTTGTATCGCACCAAGTACAACGTGGAAACTCCCGGCGGGATCTTCCTTCCCACCGATTCGTGCGCTACCTCGAACCGCTTATCTAGCTTCAAGTCCTTCGGCATTTTGTAAACCTCGAGAATCTCAATTGTCGCCCACCAATATCTTGATCCTATTCCCGGTTTGATTCGTTTAGCGCGGACGACGACATCAGCCTCCTTCGCCAATTCCGCGTTAACCGGCTCATCGGCAAACAGTGCCAGCGGCAACAAAATTCCCAGAATGGCGAGTAATCTCATCATTGGCCAACAGTATTAATAAGCGACGTGGCATGCACGACGTCGTGCACAGTCAGTTTCTCCAAACGCCGCTTTCCGATGAGGTTAGAAAAACCGACCGGCGTTTTTCTGGCAAGAACGGAATCCGTTCGTTTTTTTTGAGGCGGCTGCGACGAATTAAACTTGGTGACGGCGGTGGAAGGTCCAAACCCGGCTGGTATCAAATTCACTGCGGCTTCGGTCTGCGGATATCCCGGCCTGCGGAAAGTGGGGGGGAGGAACAGCGGCTGTCCATGCTCCAGCGCGTATTCACAGTTGGGTGGATGAAACTAATTTGAACAACTACCTTAGCCGGATCCATCCAGTTGCGATGGGGAGCGCCGGCGGCCCGCCGGCAGTCGTCGCCGGCCCGGCGACGACTTCATCCTGGGTCCTTCGCTGACCGCGTTCAGGACCCTGCGCACCGGATGGTTCTCTCAACTTGGAGGGCGCAAGCGCTCGGCGGACCGCCGAGCGCTACCGGCCAGCGGCCGGCGCTCCCCGATTCAACTACATGGTTCCGGCTGAGACCGGGCGGGAAAATTTGGAGTGCTCCGGCAGAGTGCAACGGCGACGGAGCTTTCGCGCAGAAGTGAGACCCGAGTTGTTTCCGTGCGCTTGGAGCGGCCGAAAGCGGTGTCGCCGCTGCGCTCTGCCACCGCAGTCCACAATGATGTCTCACGTCGGAGTGTCTGTCCGCCGGTCCGTTGCGTTCTTCCCAACGGTTTCAGCCGCCCACCCCGTTGGCGTCACCGATGATTGACTCCCGGTGATCGGCTTGCCACCTTCCGTCCATGATCCCTATGAAACATTTTCCCGCCCGCACAACGCCGCTCTGCCTCTCCCTGTTGTTCGCCCTCGCCGTTTCCGTTCCGACCGCTCGAGCCGACTGGCCGGATTTCCGTGGCCCCTTTGGCAACGGTCACGTTTCCGCGCCGGACGCCAAACCCGCCGGCCTGCCGTTGGAATGGAGCGAGACCAAGAACATCATTTGGAAGACGGCGATTCCCGAGAAGGGCTGGGCCACGCCGGTCATCATGGACGGCCAGGTCTGGATGACGTCCGCAACGCCGGAGGGGAACGATTACTACGCCATTTGTGTGGATGAAAAAACCGGAAAGATTCTGTTCAATGAAACTGTCTTTCACACCGACACGCCCGAACCGCTCGGCAATGGCGCGTCGATGAACAGTTACGCGACGCCGTCACCGGTGATTGAGCCGGGCCGGGTTTATGTCCATTACGGCAGCGCGGGGACGGCGGGTCTCGATACCAAGACCGGCAAGGCCATCTGGAAACGCAACGATCTTCCGTGCCGGCATTATCGCGGTGCGTCCGCGTCACCGGTGTTGTTCGAAGACTTGCTGATCCTGACCTTCGACGGCGCGGACCTGCAGTACACGGCAGCCCTCGACAAGGAGACCGGCAAAACGGTTTGGAAGACGGATCGCTCGGTCGTTTGGAACGACGAGGATTCCAATGATCCGATGGTCCGCGAAGGCGACCACCGAAAATCTCACGGCACACCGTTGATCGCAACGGTCGATGGCAAACCGCAGTTGATCAGTGTCGGCGCGAAGGCGACGTATGGTTACGATCCACGAACTGGAGAGGAAATCTGGCGCGTGCAATACGATGATTGGTCAAGCGCTCCCCGCCCGGTGGTGGGCGATGGCATGGCGTTCATCGTGACGGGCTTTTCAAAGAAGGAACTCATTGCCATCAAACTGGACGGCCACGGCGATGTCACGGACACGCATGTGGTCTGGAGGCAGAAAAAAGGAGTTGGCCGATACGCCTCCCCGTTGTTGGTGGACGGCCGGCTTTATCTGGCTGTGGACGAGAGCTTCGTCACCTGCCTCGACGCGGCGACTGGCGATGTCATTTGGAACGAACGCATCGGCGGGAAGTACGCGGCGTCGCCAATCTATGCCGACGGCCGGATGTATTTCCTCAGCCAGGAAGGCGTCACGACCGTGCTCAAGCCGGGCCTCGAGCTGGAGGTGCTCGCGAAGAACACGTTGGACGGCAGTTTCATGGCCTGTCCCTCGGCGGACGGCATGGCGTTTTATCTGCGAACGAAAACGCATCTCTACCGGGTCGAGAATCAATAATTGAAATCAGACTCGCAACCAGCTCTTGAATCCCACCCCACTCATGAAATCAATTCGCCCGGTAATCACCGCCATTTTTCTCACCGCCAGCTTTGTGGCCAACGCCCAGGACGCCAAACCGCCGGTGCGGGTCGCGGTCGTCGGGTTGAGCCATGACCACGCGTATGGGTTCTTCCCGCAGTTGCGCGGACGCGAGGACGTGGCGCTGGTAGGCGTGGTCGAAACCAACCGTGATTTGATCGCCACCTACACGAAGCGTTTCGACCTCAGCACCAACCTGTTCTTTGCCAGTCTGGACGATTTGTTTGCGCGGACAAACGTTCAGCTGGTCGCCACGTTCACCAGCACGTTCGAGCATCGCGCCGTCGTGGAACGCTGCGCGACGGAGCATGTCGACGTGATGATGGAGAAACCGCTCGCGGTGAACATGGAACACGCGCGCGCCATCGAGGCGGCGGCCAAACGCGGCAACATTCAGGTGTTCGTCAATTACGAGACGACGTGGTATCCGGGCAATCACACCGCCTACGAGATGGTTCACGACCAAAATGAAATTGGGGAGATTCGAAAGATCGTGGTGCATGACGGGCATCGCGGACCGGTGGAGATCGGTTGCTCGCAGCACTTCCTCGCGTGGCTCACGGACCCCGTGCTAAACGGCGGCGGCGCGTTGAATGATTTCGGTTGCTACGGCGCGAACCTGGCGACCTGGCTGATGGACGGACAACGTCCCCTGTCCGTCATGGCCGTGACGCAGCGCATCAAGCCGGACGTGTATCCCAAGGTGGAGGATGAAGCGACGATCGTGCTCGAATACCCGAAAGCGCAGGCCATTTTTCAGGCGTCCTGGAACTGGGCCATCGACCGCAAGGACATGGAAATCTACGGTCGCACCGGCCAGGTGCTCGTGCCCCGTTCGAACGAACTGCTCGTCAGGCTGAACCGGGAAAGCAAAGAAACGGAAATCACGCCTCCGCCGCTGACCGGTCCGAACAAGGACGCCATTTCCTACCTCGTCGCCGTGGCGCGGAAGGAGATCATTCCGACGGGACTGTCGTCGCTCGCCAACAACATGACCGTGGTGGAGATTCTCGACGCGGCCCACGAATCGGCACGGACGGGGCGGCGGGTGGATTTGAAGTGACGATGTGTTGATTTCGAGCGATGTGATGGAATCTCCTTGGAATTCGGAACGCGGGTCTGTGACCCGCAGCGCATCAGAACTCCGGATTCTCACCGCCAAGTTTGAGCGCGTCATGCATGTCGAACTTGCTACGGGTCGCAGACCCGCGCTCCTGAGTATCCCGTTGGGATTACCTTGAAAGCGTGAACGAAAGAGTGGCCTTTGTGGATCAATCGAAGAGCGGTGGCAAATCCCTCACCCCGTCCAGCACCCGCACCACCTCGAGGCCACCATCAAACAGTCGATAGAAAATGACATGGTGGCCAACAACGTGACTGCGCAATCCGGGCGACAGCTCGGGTCGCGCACGTCCCATGCGCGGCATCGAAGCGAGCGTCGGAAATCGCGAGACAATTGCGCGAACATACCTGTCCGCCGCTTCCGGATCGTCCTGCGCGATGTAAAGCCAGAGTTCGTCCAAGTCAGACCGCGCCCCCGCTGAAACCCGGTATTGATTCATGCCCCCGGTTTCTTCAAACGGTCACTTCCGGTTCGACCAATCTCCTCAGCCAACTGCATGATATTGGTGTCATCGTAGGCCTGAAAGCGTCCCGCTTTCAAATCATCAAGCCCACTGGCGATGTCATTCTTCAAAGCGGCGAGCTGCCGTTTGCGAAATGCATCGGAGTCCGTCCACCAGCGGAACAATTCGTATTGTTCATCCGGGCCCAGTTCGGCCGCAGCCAGTTTGATTTTTTCAACAGCGCTCATGACTGGATGGCAGCATAGCGTCCAAACGGCGTTCGTCTATTTCTTCTTCCGACGCACCCTTATCGCGATTTCATAAATTCCTATGGCGTCGGCTCCAGCCAAGCTTTGAGTTCCGCAACTTCCTCGGGTTTCAGACGGCGGTTGGGTGGCATGTAGCCGAAGTCCACCATCACGCGGATCGGGTGTGACTGAAGCTGGAACAGCGGCCCGCGGTCACCGTCATCGTCATGGCACTTGGGGCAGAATTTCAGGTTCAGATTTTCGCCGGTGGGCGGCTTTGGGTTATCCGGGGGGAAGTAGAATTCCGAGCGCGGTTGATCGGCGATGTGTTCGTCGACCGCCGCCAGAAGTTTCGCGTCCAGCACCAGATCCCCGCGCGCCGGATGGATGGCGAGCGGGCCTGAGGAATGACACTTGTAACAGCTCGTCGCTTGAAATTCCGGACCGCTTTTCTTCAGTTCCGCGAAGTAGTCAATAATGGGATCGGCCGTCAGGTCCTGCACGATGGAGTAGTAGCTTCACCCATCGTCCGTCGAGGTTCGTTGCACGAGCAGGTAAGCCCGGACGACGGAGTTTGAAAATGCTGCGACGTGGTTGAGCATCGGTTTGAGGATCACGTCCTCCTGCGTGGAGATCAGGCCCACGTCCGAGACCGGGTTGGCTTTCCCGGTGTCAAACAGGTGCTGCACTTCCATCATGTACGCCTTCACTTCCTCGTGCGTCAGTCCCATCACGTCAGAACGCGGATGCGGCGGCAGGGTGACGACCGGTGAAGTCCAGCGCCTGTTGATTTTCTCGGGTCCAACGGTCGCCATGGCCGCGGCAAACTTCTCCCGCGTGAATTCGGGCAGGGTCAAGGCCAGCTCCAGCAGCAAACCCGTCCCGGTGGAAACGGCCGGAGCAAGAAGTTCGAGAGATCCGTCATCCGGGTGTTCCGCCACCTCGGCGGCGTGAACAGGTGCCGATGCGATCAGTAACAGAAGGATGGGCAAACTACGGGCAGTGCGACGCAGCGCATGACCGGTCTTGATCGCAAATTCATTCCGGGCTTTTGCGTGAATTGGGCCCGGCTCGCCGGATATTTTCATAGTCCAAACAATCTGTTGAGTCATTGAATAGCAAAAGCGTCGATCGATGCCAAGTCCGGGGATTTAAATGTGCGAGTTCTTCAAGCTTTCCAGGAGTCGGCGGGCGGAGTTCGGTCCGTAACCGGGAAGCGATTGTTCGAAGCCTGCCTATCCGGTTTATTGCCACTTTGACGGAGCGCGGCTGTGTGCGAAGCGCCAGCCGCAGCAGGTGCGCAAGTTTCTGCGGCTAGTCTCCGACACAGCCGCGCTCCACACGGGCGTTGGCAAACAATCGGATAGGCACAGTTCGAAGTAATCCGTCTGGCCGTGAAACAATGAACGGGGTGGTAGGCATCTCCATCGGGCCGGGCACTCGCGGGAATTCCCGCCCCAACGCGTTCATCCGATGGAAGCCAGCGTTTCACCGATTCCCGACTTGGCAAACCATTGCTTCGCCGGGATGATCGATTTCATGAACATGCGTGGAATCATTTTGTTGTCCGGCCTCAACGCCCTACTCGCGACGTCGTCGTTAAGTGCGCCGGCCGTCGACGTTTCAGAACTCGATTCCAGCGTCCGACCCCAGGATGATTTCTGGAGTTACGTGAATGGCAGGTGGGTCGACCGGACTGAGATCCCGGCGGACAAGGCCCGATGGGGTAGTTTCGATTCTCTCGCCGAGCAAAGCCGCGAGAATGTCCGCACCATCATCGAGGATCTTTCAAAGGCTGAAGACCTCAAACCCGGCACGCCCGCCCAGCAGATCCGTGACCTGTTCAACGGTTTCATGGACACCGGAAAACTGAACGCGCTTGGTGCGGCCCCAATCGAAAGCGAGCTCGCTGAGATTGACGCGATTTTGAACAGGGAGGAACTCGTGGATTACCTTGCGCACATGGCGCGCCTTGGAATCTCGCATCCGGTCGGACTGTCGATCAACCAGGACCTGAAGAAACCTGACGAGTACGTGAGCTACATCGGGCAGAGCGGTCTCGGGCTTCCGGACAGGGATTATTACTTTGAGGAGGGCGACCGTTACGACGACATCCGCGCCAAGTATCTTGTTTACGCGGAGACGCTGTTCAAGCTGGCGGACATCGAAGACGGCGCGCAACTCGCGCAAGCCGCGTATGATTTCGAGAAACAAATTGCCGAGCCACAATGGACGCGTGTTCAAAATCGCGACCGCGAAAAAACCTACAATAAGTTTTCCCGGCCGGAGCTGGCCGAAAAAAACAGCGGGTTCCTCTGGGCGCGTTACTGGGACGGAACCGGCCTCGGAGCCGAGAGCCAATTTGTCGTTCGCCAGCCCGACTATCTGGAGCGCTTCGCAAGCATCTTCGCCGGGACCGACCTGGCCACGTGGAAGGCCTATTTGAAATTACGGGTGCTCGATAATGCGGCCGCCTTTCTCAGCGACGCCTTTTTCGACGCGAGTTTTGAGTTTTATTCCAAGACCCTGTCCGGCACTGAAGCGCAGGAAGAACGGTGGAAACGCGGGGTCAATCTCGTAAACGCCCTGCTCGGGGAAGCCGTCGGTCAGGAATATGTGAAACGCCATTTTCCGCCTGAGGCGAAGGCGCGCATGCTCGAACTGGTGAACAACCTCAATCTTGCGATGGCAGACAGCATCGGGCAGCTCGAATGGATGGCTCCCGAGACCAAGGTTGAAGCCCGGAAAAAACTCGCGAAATTCAGCACCAAGATTGGTTATCCTGACAAATGGAAGGACTACTCCGGGCTGGAAATCGTCGCCGGTGACCTGATCGGGAACCTCAGACAAGCCGCCGAATTCGAGCATAACCGGGAGATCAACAAGCTCGGCAAACCCATTGATCGCGGTGAATGGTTCATGACGCCGCAGACGGTCAACGCCTACTACAACCCGTCCATGAACGAGATCGTGTTTCCCGCGGCAATTCTTCAGCCGCCGTTCTTCGGACTGCAGGCGGACGACGCGGTGAATTACGGCGGAATCGGCGTGGTGATCGGCCATGAAATCGGCCACGGCTATGACGATCAGGGCCGCAAATCGGACGGTGACGGAATGCTCCGTGACTGGTGGACGGAGCACGACGCCGAAGAATACCAAAAACGCACCGCCAAACTGGTGGAACAGTTTGACGGCTACTCCCCGGTCGAAGGCTCCAACGTCAACGGCCAACTGACCCTTGGAGAAAACATCGGTGATCTCGGCGGAATGACGCTTTCATGGCGCGCCTACCAGAAATCTCTCGAAGGCAAACCTGCTCCGGACACGATTGACAGCCTCTCCGCCGCCGAACGGTTCTTCATTTCCTATGCGCAGATCTGGCGCTCCAAATCACGCGACGCCTACATGGTCCGAATGTTGAAAACCAATCCTCATTCGCCGCCGGAATTCCGGGTCAAAGGTCCGCTTGCCAACTTCGCACCGTTCTATGAGACGTTTGGCATCGCCGAGGGAGACGGCATGTTTCTGGATCCGAAAAAGCGCGTGTCCATCTGGTAGCCCTACGCGCCAAAACCACGGCAGACATTCCGTGCGGTTGCGTCGGCCGGGATAACATTCGTCGCCAGACACCATTACCCGCTATTTCAAAAGAGGCTACTGTCCGTCGTGGCTTGGGTGTTCAAATGCTCCGAAGTCAGCGGTGCCGTATTGGGGAATCGAAACACCTCGATAATCCGTCTGATACCCAAGATCCAGACCGCGCTCGATGGCAGGGCTTGAAGCGGTCAGCGCGAAATCTGCGGCGCTGTTTGCCTCGGCATAATTCACGAACATCGGATCGCCAAACCGGGCTCGCGCGCCCGGTCCCTTTAATCCCATGTTCAGCTTTCCCGAGACTACGCCAACACGTCCTGGATCACACGCCGGTCGAGCACGCCGGTCAGTCGTTGGTCGAGCCCCTGATGAAAGTACGTCAACCGCTGGTGGTCGATGCCCATCAGGTGCAGGATCGTCGCGTGGAGATCACCGACGTGACAGCGTTCTGAGACAGCCTTGAAACCCAGTTCGTCCGTTGCTCCAATAGCCTGCCCGCCCTTCACTCCGGCGCCCGCCAGCCACATGGAAAACCCGTGCCAGTTATGGTCGCGGCCCGGTTTGCCAACCCCTTCACTGGTCGGTGTGCGACCAAATTCACCGCCCCAGACGATCAGCGTCTCGTCCCACAATCCGGTTCGTTTCAGGTCGGTCATCAGCGCGGCGATGGGTTGATCGGTTTCCCCCGCGTGCAAGGTATGATTGGAAATACAGTCTGAATGGCCGTCCCACGTATCCTCGATGTGCCCGCCTCCCGAATAAAGCTGAATGAACCGCGAACCTTGTTCCAGCAGACGACGGGTGATCAGACATTTGCGACCGAAGTCCGCAGTGCGTGGTTGGTTCAACCCGTACATTTCGCGGGTCGCCTCGCTCTCGCGGCCGAGGTCGACCACGTCCGAAGCCGTGGTCTGCATGCGGTAGGCGAGTTCGTAGGATTCGATGCGGGCCAGGAGTTCGGACTCGTCCGGGTGTTGCCTGAGGTGTTCCTGGTTGAGCTCCTTCAACAGGTCAAGGCTGGCGCGCTGCGTGCCGTCGCTGGTGCCGACCGGGGTCGCCAGATCGAGCAGTGGCGAACCGCCGCTGCGGAAGAGTGTGCCTTGATGTTCGGCGGGCATGTAACCCGCCGTCCAGTTCGAGGCACTGCCGATCGGGCCGCCGCGCGGATCCGTCATCACCACGTAACTTGGCAGGTTGCGATTGCCGGAGCCCAGTCCGTAGTTCAACCACGCGCCAAGGCTCGGCTTGCCGATGAAGATGTTGCCCGTGTTCATCTGCAAACAACCCGACGCATGGGCCGCCGTGTCGGTATGCATGGAACGGATTACGCACAGGTCATCGGCGAACTTTGCCGTATGCGGGAACAGGCTGCTGATCTCCAGGCCACTCTGCCCGTGCTTTCGGAACTCAAACGGCGACTGCATGAGATGACCAATGGGCCGGCCGTTCGAACCGACCTTGGCATCGCCGTGGTAAGGCAGCCCGTCGAACTTCGTCAGCGCCGGTTTCGGATCAAATGTATCCACCTGGCTGGGGCCGCCATTCATGAAGAGAAACACGCAATGCTTGGCCGTGGCAGGAATGTGCGGCACCTGCGCCGTGCTCGCGCCTTCCGCGCTGGCGGTGAAGAAGCCGCTGTCTGACAGCAGATCGATCAGCGCCAGACCGGCAAAGCCTCCGCCCACGTTCCAAAGAAATTCGCGGCGCGACCGGCCACACGGAGTGGGGTTGGGAATGAAGCGGCTCATAACTGGTTACTCGGCATAAACGAACTCGTTGAGGTTGAGGATCACCCGGCACATTTGCACCAGCGCAAGTTGTTCCGCATCGGGCTTCGCCAGCTCCCGGTTTTCAGCAGCCGCCTCGGCGATCAGCCGGGACGCTTCCTGTGCGCAAAAGGAATTCATCGCGGCGATCTCGGCGGGCCTCGGCGTCCGGCACAATGCCAGTCGCCACGCCAGTTCGATCTGCCCACTCCGGCCCGGCCCGGCTTCTTGCCGAAGGCGGTTCGCAAACTGGCGCGCCTGCTCGTTGACAAAGTCGCCGTTGAACAGGCTCAGCGCCTGCGGGGCGACGGTCGTGACCTGACGTTGCGGACAGCTGTTGACGGTATCAGCGAGGTCAAGCACCTCGAGCAGGGGCACCACGAGCCCGCGTTTGATGTACACGTAAATGCTCCGTCGTGACCACTCTCCCGGGTCTGACGGTGTCCAGCTCGATTCCCGGTCGGTGTTCGCCTCGACGGCCGCCGCCGGAATCGGCGGTTTCATCGCGGGCCCAAACATTTTCGGATTCAACTGCCCGCTGACGGCGAGCATGGAATCGCGAATGGCCTCAACCTGCAGCCGACGATAGGGCATTCGCCAGAGCAGCCGAACCTCGGAATCGGCGGCGGCGTATTCCGGATTTGATTGCGCGCTCATCCGCCACGTGTTGCTGGTCAGGATGAGCCGGTGCAGTCGTTTCAGTGACCAGTTCGCGTCGTGCATGAACCAGTTCGCCAGCCAGTCGAGCAACTCCGGATGCGTCGGGGGATCACCCATCAGGCCGAAGTCGTTCGGCGTCCGCACCAGGCCGTGACCGAAATGTTTCTGCCATACGCGGTTCACGATGACGCGGGCAGTCAGTGGATTCTCCGGATCGGCCAACCACCGCGCAAGGCCGAGCCGGCGTCGTGACGTGCGGTCATCAGCGGGCGGGAACACGGGCTGAATATTGTTCACCAAGATCGCCGGGACCGCCGGCTGCACCGGATCGCCCGGTCGCGTTGCGGAACCGCGCTCCATCACAAAACTAGCCGGTGGATTGGGTGAGGGTTCCCGCCAGAGATAGGCCAGCGGAAGATCGGGGGTCGCCAAACGCAGTTGGTTGGTTCGTGCTTCAATTACGTCCGGGGCCAGGGCGGGTTCGCTTTTGGTGAGCCGGTCCATCTCGCGATCTCGTTCCACCAGCGCGGCCAGTTCCGCTCGCGTTCCCACCGGTACCGCCAGCTCGGTACGGCCGTCACGCGGTCGTTCAAGTGGATTAAAGACGGCGACCATGCTGTAATAGTCACGGGTCGGGAGCGGCTCAAACTTGTGATCGTGACAGCGGGCACAACCCAGCGTCAGGCCCAGGAACGCCTGCGCACTGGTGCTCACAATATCATCGAGCTGATCGAACACATCGGTCGGCGGATCGGCCGGTTCGTCATCCCAATGCCCGAGCCGGAGGTAGGTTGTGGCGATCATCGTCTCGGCGGTGAATTCCGGAAGTTCGTCGCCCGCCAGCTGCTCGATGACAAAGCGGTTGAACGGCTTGTCCTCGTTCAGGGCGTTGATCACGTAGTCGCGGTAACGCCAGACGTAGGGTTTCTCGGCATCTCGCTCGTAACCGTTGCTGTCGGCGTAGCGTACGACATCCAGCCAGTGCCGCGCCCAACGCTCGCCATAGGTCGGACGAGCCAGAAGCTCATCGACCACCCGGTCCAAAGCCTCTGGTGACGTGTCCGCCAGAAATTGATCCTGCTCGGCCGGCGTCGGCGGGAGCCCGGTCAAATCGAGATGAGCCCGCCGCAACAGCGCGCGTGGGCTGGCAGCGGAAGCCGGAACCCAGCCGCGTTGTTCCAGAGCGGCAATGACAAAATTGTCGATGGGATTGCGGGCCTGCCGAACATCCTTGATCTCCGGTGGGGCCACCGCACGCAACGACTGAAAGGACCAGTGCTCGGAGGGTGTGGCAGGAATCGGCTCGTCCGCCGGAAAAATGGCACCGGCGGCAATCCATTCCTCCAGCAGTGCGATTTCACCTGACGACAGCGGGTTGCCTTCGGGAGGCATGCGTTCGTCGTCGTCTTGCGACCGGATTTTTTCGAGCAGCAGACTTTCGCTGTTTTTTTCTGCAACCACCGCCGGTCCGTTCTTGCCGCCCTTATGAATGAGCGACCCGGCGTCCAGCCGCAGGTTCGATTTTTGTTTCAACCGGCTGTGGCACGAATAGCAGTGTTCTGCGAGGATGGGTTTGATGTCACTCTGATAGTCGGCGGCCTTTAATGCCGTGCCACCCAATGCCAGGAGCAGCAGACCTGCGGCGACGGTTCGAACCCGAACAGCGGATTTGAAAAACAAATCCATATCGCGCGAGCGAGACTTCACACTGCCGGGGTTCATGCCGTGAGTAAATGGAGAACCACGCCCGCCGTCAAGGCAACCTCGGGGAAACGACGCGATCAGCAAACGGCCGGTGCTATTCGCCGATCAAATCGACATGCTGCGTGATCTTCTGCTGGCTACTTCGGTTCAACTACAGTTGGAGGATCGAGAGGGTTCCGAATCGAAGTGCTCGTTCTTCAAGTTTTTTTGTTTCCAGCGCCGCCACGTCTTCGTCCGTCAGGGGCGCGACGTTGAAACCTGTCCATACTTTGCCCCGAATATGGATCCCCTCGTCCCAATGAACGCGAACTGAATCCAGGTACTCTGCCAGGCGCTCACGGCTTTCTCTGGTTGGCAGCGTCTCGATGTTTGTTGCGGGCGGATTTGTCAAACCGGGAATGTCCAACCCACCATCATCGGACTGATCTATAAGTTTTCGCAGTTTTTCTCGCGAGTTTTCCGTATGCCAAAAAACATCTGCGATCGACATCTCCAACGGATGAATTATTTCACCTACGAGCTCGCAATGTGCATTTAGTTGATCCCGGTGCTTGTTCAGCGTTGGTTTTACCCCATTCACGTGACTCGAAGATGATCTCGTGGTTGACCTGTGCTCAAGCCGTGTTCGGATTTGGCCCAGAACTTCTTTTGAGCTCGATCGTTTTGAATGCAGTTCCAGACAGTAGGGCGATAGACCCACTGCTTTCAGGCGGTCACTGACAACATTAAGCGCGGCGAGCTTCTCGGCCATGAAAAGAACCCTCTTTCCCTGAGCGATGGCTGCGGCGATAATATTCGTAATGGTCTGGCTTTTACCGGTGCCGGGCGGTCCCTGAACCACAAGATTCGACCCGTCGAGCACATGTTTGATGACTTTCATCTGCGAACCATCAGCGTCCAACACTGTCGGAATCCGGGCCTCGCGTTGCAGTTGTTCAACCTCTTCATCGGAGATCTCCTTGATCACCTCTTTTTCACCGCCAACCGTCGCGGTTTCGATTACCGGGTGATCGACCAAACTGTCGTCGGGCCAATTGTCCGGATCCAGATCGCGATACATCACATCCTTGCTGAATGTAAAGAATTCAAGGCGCATCTGCCTCACCAGTCGCCACGGTTGCTCGGTCGGTATACGCCAGCGACTCACCGCCTGATTCATCAGCTCGAAGAACTTTTCGGGTGCCTCCAATCCATCCTTTCCGAACAGCGGAAGGTCCAGACCAAAATCTGTCTTCAGTTTCATCGCCAAGGCGAGATTTGGTGCAATCTCATCCCCTGTGAAACTGATCCTGTACTGGTATGACT
>JBDNGP010000008.1:0-28064 GCA_041689265.1 Verrucomicrobiota bacterium | reverse complement strand
TCTCGGGATGTATTCGTCCAGGGTTTCTTTGCTCATCGTGGCGGGCATTCGCCACGGTGTCCGCTATTATGAGGCAATGGAACCCATCCGCTCTTTCCCGAGATCCCGCTTCGGTGTCCTCTTCAATGAGGCAACACGGGGCTGAACTAATTCGGAAATGGCTATTGACTTGGCAAGTCCGTTTGCTAGTTTCTCCGCTCCTTTGGTTAGGACAACGGGATGAAAACTTATTTGCCGAAAGATTATTTGAGTCAGCGCAAGTGGCACATTATTGACGCCGACGGCGCCGTGTTGGGCCGTCTTGCCGTGAAAATTGCCGACCTCCTGCGGGGCAAGCACAAGGCCGTCTTCACCCCTCACTGGGACACGGGCGACTTTGTTGTAGTGGTCAACGCTGAAAAGGTACGCCTGACCGGCAACAAGGAAGAACAGAAGACCTACATGAGCTATTCCGGTTGGCGGAGCGGCCAGAAATACCGCCCAGTTGCCGAGGTTCGCGAAAAACATCCCGACCGCCTGATCACCCACGCCGTGAAGGGAATGATTCCAAAAAACCGTCTTGGCCGCCAGCTGATGACCAAGTTGAAGGTGTATCGCGGCTCCGAGCATCCACATCAGGCGCAGACTCCTGCGGTCTTCGCGTTGAGCAACTAATTACTTTCCAAGTATGGCTGTTACAAAAGAATTTTTGGGAACCGGACGTCGCAAAACTGCCGTCGCCCGCGTTCGAGTTGCCACCGGGGCCGGCCGCGTGACGGTGAACAACCGCACGGTCGAGAGCTACTTCCCGGTACTGTCCATGCGCAACGACGCGTTGCGCGCTCTGGAGCTGACCCAGAACCTTGAAAAATTTGACATCACCGTGAACGTTCACGGTGGTGGCCCCACCGGCCAGGCCGGTGCGGTTCGTCATGGCATTGCCCGCGCACTGCTTGAAGTGGACGCCGAACTGCGCCCGGTGCTCAAAGCCGACGGCCTATTGACCCGCGATCCTCGCATGAAGGAACGCAAGAAGTATGGTCAGCCCGGCGCCCGCAAGCGCTTCCAATTCTCGAAACGTTAATTTTGGTGTTGTAATTGGATGCCCCGCCGGGTTGACCCCGGCGGGGTTTTTCTTTTTACTCCGGAACCGTCGGGAAGCGCGCCGCTGCCCGACGAAACGAAGCAAAACAGCGCTCCATTTTTTCAGCCCGTCTTACCGCCATGCCTGAACATTCATCTGTCAAAGTCGCGATCATCGGTGCCTCCGGCTATTCCGGCGAAGAACTGGTTCGTCTGCTCCTGAATCACCCCTACGCAGATCTGGCCGCAGTCACATCCCGCCAATACGCCGGCCAGACGGTGGCGGAAATTTTCCCTAAGTTCGCGAGCCACCCGAAGGCCAAGGTTCTGAAGTTTTCGGAACCGGACTGCGCGACTCTGGCGAAACAGGCCGAGATCGTATTCCTCGCCCTGCCCCACGGTGTTGCCGCCGAATACGCCGTACCCCTGCTGAAGGCGGGCTGCAAGGTCATCGATCTGAGCGCGGATTTCCGGTTGCGCAGTGCGGAGGTGTACAAGGAATTCTATGCGCACGAGCATCCGGCGCCGGATCTGCTGAAAACTGCCGTCTACGCGCTGCCGGAATTCTATCGAGACCAGATCAAGGGTTCGAAGTTGATCGCGTCGCCGGGCTGTTATCCGACGAGCATTTTGCTGCCGGTGCTTCCGTTGTTGAAAGCCGGACTGATCAAATCCACCGGTATCATCGCGGATTCCATGAGCGGCGTGAGCGGAGCGGGGCGGAAGGCGGACGTGCCGTTTCTGTTTGTCGAATGCAACGAGAGCGCCCGCCCGTACGGCGTTCCCAAACATCGCCACCTGTCCGAGATCGAACAGGAACTTTCGATCGCCGCGAACGAGCCGGTGACCATCCAGTTCACGCCGCATCTGATCCCCGTCAACCGCGGCATTTTGACGACATTATATCTCGCGCCGGAGAACCATTTTCAGTCCGCTGAGGCAACCACAGAACTCGCGAATAAGATCTCCGAATGCTACGCCGCTGCCTACGCAAATGAACCATTCGTCCGGTTGCTGCAAGGTTCGGCATTGCCCGACACCAAGAACGTCATTGGCACCAACACGATTGAGATCGCCTGGCGACTCGATCCGCGCACCGGCCGTCTCCTCGTCATGAGTGCCGAGGACAACGTGGTGAAAGGCGCGAGCGGCCAGGCGGTTCAGAGCTTTAACATCGTCTGTGGATATCCGGAGACGTCCGGATTGATTTAGGCGACCTCGTTCGGCGGCCGAATTAACCTCACGCCCCGGTCGGCAACGGTGGCGGCACGTCGGTTGCACTGGACGCCTTCTTCGAACGCCCGCCGCTCAACGTGCCGTTGGCAGCTTCACGGAAATTTTCGAGCAACCTTCGGCGCGCCCACAAAACGAAGCCAATTTTAACCGTCAACGCGACCCCTCCCTGAATCACCGCACTCAGCCACATCATCGAGAAACCGGCGACGGCCATCCCGATTCCGAACAGCAAACCGACGCCAATGGACAAAACGATTCCCGGCACGACGACCACAAAAACGAACGTCTTCGCAGCGGCGGCGGTCGTGCTCTCTGATCGCAACCCCATCCACATTCCCATCCAAACCAACGCGAAGCAGGTTGCCATAAAATTAATCGCTCCGAATACGGTCGAAATCATCTGATACACCGTGAGATTCGGAATGCTGCCCCCGTTGACGGTCACGCTCACCCGGCCAGCGGAAAAGTTTGCGTCCTGGCCTGACCACAACATCCAGACGCCCAGCAGCTGCAGCGCGACAACTGTGACAATGGCCACTCCGAATATCCGCCAGATTCCCAGAAAAAAACCGGACACGATTTCTGCGGTCGTCAGCGGCGTCGCCAGCAACAATTCAAAAGCGTCGGAACTGCGCGCATCCCCCGTCTGACGTGACGCCTCCACTGTCAGCCAGATGAGCAGGGCAAACGAGAAAAGACCCTGAACCGCGCCCAGCCCGATCACTGCCACCTGCCACGGCCCGTCCATGTGCAACCCGGTCAGCGCCAGCCCCACGCCAGTGATCGTCACGACGAACAGTGCCATGATCGTGGGTCCGCGCGACCGATGGCTGATCAGCCACTGGATCGGACTGCGGTCCCGCAACCGGCGCCCGGACTTCGATTCGTTGGTGGAAAGCAACCAGCGCACAGCCTTCGCTTTGCTCGGTTGCCGGACCTTTTCCGCAATTCGCGACGTCCGGCGCGCGGCGACGGCAAGGAACAGCCAGCCCATGAGATGCTGGCCCAGCACGCCCCACAGGAATTCTGCGGAGGCACCGGCAAGAGATTGGCTGAGCGAGTAGCCAGGACTGAGAAAACTGGCGAACGGCTCCCATTTTTGTTCATCAAAAGCAGCCATGATTGTGTCGATCATGAACGGGAGGCCGACGATGCCCAACATCAGAAACAGCGTGCCCATGACCGCACGCACGGGCTTGCGATTGAACGATGAAACCAGCAGGCCCGCCGAGACCGAGAGGAAAAGAGTATTCCCCAGCACCAGGGCCGCGTAGGCGTAGGACTTGAACGTCACTCCACCGAGAATGATCGGCAACGCCATCACCGGCAGTCCCGCCATCAGCGCGTAGGCCGAACGAAGCGAGGTGCTCGTCAGCTTTCCCAGGACCACGTCCCGTCCTCTCAGGCGCGTCAGGAAGAGCAGCCCCAGCGTTCCCTCCCGACGTTCACCGCTGATGGCGTCCGACGCAAAGAACACGCCGAACAATCCGGTGATGCCAAACGCCAGCGAGACGAGAGTCTGAAAGAGGGCGAGGCCCATCATCCCTGTGGCCATCCCTCCCGAGATGGAAAGTGAACCGATGAAGAGAGCACCCAATAGAATCGCGCCGGCCGCCACACCCACGCGCAACCAGCGGGTCGATTTTCTGCGTGCTCCGACAAGGAGTTCGCGATGAAGCAGGGGCCAGACGTTCATAATTCCGGGCGTTTTGTTTCTGGTGCTTCTCGGGCGCAAATCCTACATGCCACACCCGCCTTTGCGAGCGTTCATTTGACGGAGCGGGTCGCATGACGGCATGTTGCACGCACTTGGAAGTTGTCAGATTCGCCCGATCATGAAACGGTGGCCACACTCCGCATGGGAACTCGTTCAGAGCATTCGGTCTTTCATGGTCGGAGGGAATTCGTCCGGAAGAATATCAGAATGGAAAATCATGAAAACAACACCCGCACACAAGCTGTTCGTCATCCTCGCGCTCACGCTTGGCTGTTCAGTGCAACCTTTAAGCGCGCAAGGACTGCCGCCCCTACCCGGGGATGGCGGGACACCGATAAAACTGACGCCCGAGGAGATCGCGCGCCTCAAGGCCGAGGCGGAAGGAAGCCAACCGGCAGGCTGCGGAACAACGGTGGCGCGAAGCGCTGGCGAACGTGACCCTGCCGCTCCGGGACAAGGAAGGCCGCAACACCACGTACAAACAAATACACGAGGCGACTCTGCAAAGGGTCGCGGACGAAAAACCGCTGCGAGAGGCCAAGCGGATTGAAGACGCACGGAAGACGGCCGAGTACCTCGCGAAGCTTTCTGATGAACAACGGAAACCTTTTGATGAGGGAAAGTTCATTGTGGGCGCGTGGTTTGGGGACCGGCCCGCGATCTACGGTCTGGACGGTGTCGAGGCTGCCGTGGCCGTGCGGGCGGACCAAGTCTGGCCCGGCGGTGGGGCCGGTTTCAGCCTGACGGGTGCCGGGCAGAACGTCGCTATCTTTGACCGCGGCTCGGCACGGGCGACACACCAGGAGTTTCAGGGGCGGGTCGCCAATATCACCTCGACTCCGCTGAGTGACCACGCCACGTGGGTCGCTTCGACGATCGCGGCGGGTGGGGTAAACCCGTTGGCAAAAGGTTTGGCCTATCAGGCGAACGTCAAAGCCTATCACTTGGAGTCAGATGAAGAGTTCATGGCAACTGCGGTCGCACAGTTCGGGGTTCGTTTCTCGAATCACAGCTATTCTGAACCCGCAGGTTGGGAATCCGGTGTCAGCTATTGGGTTGGAGACAAGGAAGTAGATTTATACGAGTGTTATCTGTTCGGGTTTTACGGAAACGTCGCCGCCAGCATTGACGGAATTGTGCAGGGCCTTCCGTACTATCTACCCGTTTGGTCGGCGGGAAACGACCGCAATCATACGGGAACAACGAATCCGCATACCGACCAGGATGTTTCCGGCATTCAGACGTCTCACATGGGGCCCCACCGGGACGACGCCGATCACAACCAGCCGGGCCTGCCTTCAGGGTACGACACCGTAAAAGGACAGCCGATCGCGAAGAATGTCATGACCGTGGGTGCGATTGTGTTTCAGAATGGCTCCTATCAGGGGCCTTCCAGTGTGTTGTCGACTCCCTACAGCAACTGGGGTCCGGCCGATGATGGCCGGATCAAGCCGGATGTGGTCGCGTTGGGGGAAGGTGTTTACGTCGCCAACTACACGGGCGATACCGCATACCTCGGCACCTTCTTCGGTACAAGCGCCTCCGCGCCGATCGTGACGGGAGGGCTGGTTCTGCTGTCCCAACACCACGGGATTCTGCATCCCACCTGGAGACCGTTGTGGGGCTCCACCTACAAGGCGCTGCTCATCCACACCGCGCTGGAGGCCGGGGCGGTCGGGCCGGACTACAAGTTCGGCTGGGGACTCGTGAACATCGAGGGGGCCGCGCAGTTGATGCAGGCCGACGCCGACAGCGGAAACCGGTCGCACATCAAGGAGGTCACGTTGCATGACGGTGACACCATCGCCTTCACCGTCACGGCCAATGGAACGGGGCCGCTGAAAGTCACGATCTGCTGGACCGATCCGGGGTATCCTTCCCTGGAGGGTGTGCTTTCGCCGCCCTCGCACCAACCCCAGGAGAAACTGAATCCGACAGTCTCCGTCCTGGTCAACAACCTGGATCTCCGGGTTCTCTCCCCCGCTCCGGTGACGGAACCATGGGTGCTATATCCGTCCAATCCCACCGCACCGGCGGGACGCGGCGACAACAACGTGGACAACGCCGAGCAGTTCGTCCTCGACAACCCGGGCACGGGGACGTTTCAGGTCCAGATCACCGCCGACGGTCCGCTCCTGGACGGGTGGAACGGATCGCTGGGGTCACAGAACGTCTCGATCATCCTGAGCGGAATCATTCCTCAGAGCCAGGTCGACACCGTGATCAGCAGCGCGGTGATCAACCCGAACAACGCCGACGAGATGATCCTCCAGTGGGACAGCATCGTGGGGCAGACCTATCAGATCCTGTATTTTGACGAAGTGGACGAGCCCGCCGCGAACTGGCAGACACTGCAGACGGTCAATGCCACCCACGAAACGACCGCCGCATTCATTAATGTCGGTTCCTTCCCGGACCGACGGTTCCTGATCCTCAAGGAGGACAATTAATGACTGTGCGTTTCAGTGCACATCTTGCGACCGCCAAACTCTGAACTAAATTAAAAATATGAAAACTCTGATAATAGTCGGGATTCTACTTTGGCAGACCAACGTGTTCGCTCAGGGAAGTTTCGTTTACCGGACCGCTGCGGAGGTGGGATCCAACGGCAACCTTGATCTCAACCTTGATGGCACGACCGATTTCATTTTCGGACATCCACTGACTTCGATCGGAGACGATTTGATTCAATCCTATCGGCTGACGCCGAGTTTTAACCCCGAACTTTTCCCCAAGGTCCCGGGAGAAATCATGAAGGGAAAGTCCGAACCCATAAGAATCGGGTGGTCAGCTGGTCAACCAATCCTCGCGGACCCCGGCCCCGGAGCGGATTGGAGCGATACTCATTTAAACATGACACACCTGCTCGTGGCAATCCGGCTGCGGGACGGCGAGGACTGGAACTACGGCTGGATGCGTTTTGAGAAGGTGGGTGAGGATGCCCTTGGAGATTTGTGGGGTCTTCGTGACGCCGCGTACAATTCCCTCCCGAACGGGCCCATCAACATGCTGCAAGTGCCCGAGCCGTCCACACTTGTTCTGCTTACGGTGGGTGTCATCGGCCTGTTTGCACTCACCAAACGCCGGCCCCCAGTTCTCACAGAGGACAAATAGGGCTTCCTAAAAAAGTCGGGGGGGGTTACCAAACCTGCCGAGTGGTGATCGGATGAAGTCGTTCCGGACGGTTCATTCGTGCCAGCCGCAGTTTCGAGTTGTCGAAGACGCACGGGTTCCGTAAATTTTTTCTCCATGGACACGGTACCCGAGAATTTATTCCTGCTGCAAAATGAGGAACAGACCGGACCATTCCCGCAAGAGACGATTCGGCAGATGCTCCAGCTCGGCTCCGTGTCCCCCGGCGATTTCGCGTGGGCTGAGGGCATGGATGACTGGGTCACACTGGAATCGCTGTTCGGACAACCGGTCGCCGCTGCGGCCTCGGCGACGAAACCAAAGAAGCGAAAAAAGAAGAAGACCGGATCCTTCGGCGCGTTCATCGGGGACGCGATGGCCTATCCGTTTCGCGGCTATGGCTGGATCATCTTGTTGAGCGGCACCGTCGTGCTGTCGGGCATCCAGTGGTTTCAAATGCTGCCGATCTCGATCGGCCTGCTCAATCTGTTCCTCAGTCTGTCTGCGTGGGGTTACCTGCTCGTGATGTTGCAGAACGTTATCCAACGCACCGCGCTCGGCGAATCGGATCTGCCGGACTGGCCCGACTTCGAGGGATTCGGCGAGTTGATTGGCAAGTGCTTTCAATGGTTTGTCGTGCTCATGGTCTGCTTCGGTCCGGCCCTGTTCATTGTGTTCAACATGGCCCGGGAAGACGGCGGTGATCCGGAACTGAGGTCGCTGGTGTTGGTGTGGACGGCAGTCGTTGCAGGTGCGGTCTACTGCCCGATGGCGCTGCTGGCAGTGGCCATGTTCGACACCGTGGGCGCCGTGAATCCGATGCTCGTGGTGCGTTCGATCAGCCAGGTGCCGCACACTATCTGGGGACGCTGGTCGTGTTCGGTCTGCTGATGGCGCTGAAGGCCTTCACGCTGGAACTCGCCGGAGTGATCCCTATCGCCGGCACTCTGATCGACAACTTCGACAGCCTGTGGTCCGCCGTGTTCCTGGCGCGACTGCTGGGCGGCCTCTACGCCCTCAACCGCGACAAACTCAACTGGGTCTGATTCGCCGGAACGGTTCCAGTTCAGAGTGTTACTCGAAGACTCCGTCAGATTTTGGACTACGGCGAGGGTCTGGTCCAGTTTCCCCGAGGGCGGCCCGCACGAAGTAATCCTCGGCGGTAGTCGGGTCCCCCAATTCCACCGCGTTCAGCAGCCGGGTCACATTGGCGGGCATGTTCCGTGTTTACCCGTCTCCCCCCGAGCGAGCCAGATTATCAGGCACCTTGGAGGGTCCGCAGAGCGCCGGTGCTTGTGCCGGGATCATCAGGAGCAAACCGGGATGAGTATATCGCAATTTTTACCATGCGGGTGACGGGTGGTTCTGCGAGATTGTAGGACCATGAAACTCAAACCAACAAATCAGAAAATAGCCATGGAAAGGGGCGACAAACGGCAGCAGGCCTTTCTGCATGCAGCTGCGGAACCGGAGCTTGACGCCGCCGAAGTCCGCCAGCGCGCGACCCGGATGTCCAGCGTGCTGACGGGGATTCTGAACCGCAGAGATTCGCCGGAGCACATCCCTCTGGAGAGGTGATCAGAAGTCGCCGTCGGCCAGGAGGCTCGTGATGTTGTAGGCCAGATTTTCCGCCACGAGCGGGATCGCCTGTCTTTCCGAGGTGACGAGATCCGCCCCCACGCGAATCGTGGTATGACCGGCCACCTGCCGGTCAAGCAGCATTCTCCCGGTCGAACGCACCCGGGCGGTCACCATCGCGACCATTTCCAGCCGGTAGTCTTTCACGGTCACCACGTCGGTCGGCTGGACGCTCAATTCGATGCGGGAGTAACGGATGATCGTCCCGGTGACCAACACGTCCGCGCCGCCGTGGGTCGACAGGGTGAAGGTGCCGTCCCGCTGAATGGTCCGGCGCAGCGCGGTCACGACCGGATCGATGATGCGGGGTTCCTGGGTGTCGTTGGCAAACGGACGGATCTCGATGGACTGCGTGCCCGCCTGAAGGCCGTTCGTGGGGCCCACTCGGTAGGCGCATCCGCCGAGAATCAGCGTGGCCATCAGAAACACACTCGCGAGTGATCGGTTCATGACGGGATGCTACTTTGAAGTGGCGGCCGGGGTTTCTCCAGGCAATGGTTGTTTCTGCTTTGACCGCAGATAGTCGGTGTAGTCCTTCAGGGCGGCGAGGGTCCTGCGGGCCTCCTCCGCATAGACGGACTGCGAGTCCATCAGCAGGACTTCGTTGAAATAGATCTCCGCGGCGAGCCACTTCCGCTTCTTCTCGTAATACCTGGCGGTCTGATAGGCGCCCAAAGCCTGTTCCACGCGGAGTTTTCGAATGGTCGTTCGCGCATCGTCAACACGCGGATCGGTCGGGAACAGCAGGCTGAAGTCTGTGTACATGTCAATCGCCTCTCCGGCGCTGCCCTGATCGTAGCCCGCCTTGTTGGCCTGTCGCTCCCAAGCCTGGGCCGCCTTGTACACCGCGTCCGCCGACACTCCGGGAAGTTCACTGTAGCGATCCGCCGCCCGAATGTAGGCCTGGACCGCGAGCGAGTATTCGCGCTGTTTCTCACGGGCCTCGCCGATGGCCATCTGCGCCTTCGGCCCGACGGCGCTGTAAGGGCCGTTGCGCACGATGTCGGCATACATTTTCGCCGTGCGATCCATCGAAGGAAACATGGGGATGTAGTTCCAGAGCCGGAACCAGCGGCCGTTCAAATACCGGTTGGTGATTTCATACTGCCGCCCGAGAACCTCCTGATATCTCGTGGATTTCGGGTAGTCCTCCACGAGCTTCTGATAGGTTTTGAACGCCTTTTCAAGAAACCCCTTTTCCTCGTAACAACGCCCCATGATGTACTGACCTTCCGGTGCGTAATCCGACAGGGGCCAGCGCGACACCAGCCGTTTGGACGCCTTCAGCGCGATCGAAATATCACCGTCATCTAGGGCGGTCTGGGCGATCTCCAGCTGATCCTTGGCCCGTCCGCGTTCCCATGCGCCACGGTCTTCACCCACTTTCTCATAAATCCAGCCTTCACCCGGCCGGTAGATGAGCGGGGCCGGTACGTTCATCACGAATCCGAACAGGAAGAACAGGATCAGGAACTTTCGCAATAACGGGCGAGACATCGCAGGGACCGTAACGATGTCGCCGGGGAGCGTCAAGGTGCGGAACACACAGTGTATTGATCGAAAGCATGGGCGGCAATGGCCGGCGGGAATCGTGATACTTTCTGGCTTTCACCCGTCGTCCGAATTTCACATCATCCGGTCCATGGGACAAAACACCGAACCGGTCACCAACAGCGAACTGGGTGTCCGCATCCGCGAGCTGATCCAGCTCAAGGGCGGCGGCGAGAATGAAGATCTTGTGCAGGACCTGATCGAGAACGCCCTCAAGATTCTGAGCGACTTCAAATCGCGCGGCGACGCTCGGGTGATTCAGACGGCCGTCCGCGAACTCCGCTATGCATTCAGATTGTTCGAACCGTATGAGGCCACCCGCAAGGTCACCATCTTCGGTTCCGCGCGAACGAGCCCGGACAAGGCGGAATACAAGAAGGCCGCCGAGTTCGGCGAGAAGATGGTAAAGGCCGGATTCATGGTCATCACCGGCGCCGGTGGCGGCATCATGCAGGCGGGCCACGAGGGCGCCGGACCGAAAAACAGTTTTGGTTGCAACATCCGGCTGCCGTGGGAACAGTCCGCCAACCCGGTCATTCAAAAAGATCAGAAGCTGATCACCTTCAAATATTTCTTCACACGCAAGCTCACATTCATCCGGCAGTCCGACGCGATCGTGCTGTTTCCCGGCGGGTTCGGAACGATGGACGAAGGCTTCGAGGCGCTCACCCTGATGCAGACCGGCAAGAGCCGGTTAATGCCCTTCCTGCTGATCGACAAGCCGGGCGGCACCTATTGGAAATCCTGGGAAAAATACATTCAGGAACATCTCCTGCGCAACGAACTGATCTCCGAGGACGACCTCAACCTGTACGAGATCACCGACGATGTGGATCACGCCGTCCGGGTGATTTCACGGTTCTATCGCAACTATCACTCCAGCCGGTTCGTCCGCGATCTGTATGTCATCCGGTTGAATCATCAGATCACCGACACGGCGATCAAGGCGCTCAACGAAGACTTCGCCGACATCATCGTCGATGAGCCGATCCACAAGATTGAAGCGACCCCTGAGGAGCGTGAGGAGAATTACCATGTTGACCTCCCGCGAATCGGATTCACGTTTAACCAGAAAGACTACGGTCGTCTGCGCGCACTGATCAATGCGCTGAACGGGATGTAAAATCAAAAGCCGAGATCCGAATGCCGAATGTTGAAATGAATCCGCAGACTAAACATCCCCTTTTGAAATTCGGAATTCAGAATTTGGAATTTAGATTTTGTTCCCCACCGCCATGCATTGCCTCGTAACCGCCGGACCAACTTACGAGAAACTGGACGACGTCCGGCGGCTGACCAATTTCTCCACCGGCCGACTCGGCACCGAACTCGCCGCGCATCTCACGAACGCCGGGCACGACGTCACCTTGCTGGTGGGTGAGCTGGCCACGTGGCGCGGCGAACGCATCGCGAAAACAATCACGAGCTTTTCCACCACCGCAGATCTGCTCGCCAAATTCCAAGCGTTGGCCGATGACGATATTGGAGCTGTGTTCCACGCGGCAGCAGTCAGTGATTTCTCCTTCGGCGGTGTGTTCGAACAGAATGATCGCGGTGAACTTCGAGAACTGAAGGAAGGCAAAATCTCCACCCGCGACGGCGAACTGCTGGCCCGGCTTGTCCCGACACCGAAGTTGATCTCCCGGCTCCGGGAGTTTTATCGGGAAGCAGTGATTGTCGGTTGGAAATACGAGATCGACGGATCCCGTGACGACGTGATCGCGAAGGCCCGCCAGCAGATTGCGGAAAACCGAACTACCGCCTGCGTGGCGAACGGCCGCGCTTATGGCGAGGGATTTGGAGTCGTCGATGCCGCCGGAAATTGTCCGCACGTCGCCGGGTCCAAGGAATTGTTCCAACAGCTTACGGAACTGGTTGGAGCCTGAACCGGCTAGAGCTCGACTGAGCCGACGCGTTCCAGCCCGATCCAGAGCGGCGCCACCCCGAGCGTGAAGGAGATGATCATGAAAGCGCCAATCCCGACGACCATGTTGGGCAGCGGAACCAGGTCACCAGTCGCGCCCCACGGTGACCCGATGGCCAGCAGCGCGACGCTGCTGACGATGTAGAGAAAGCTCATCACCAGACAGAAGGTCCCGCCGAATCCGCTAACAATCTTGCTCGGGTTGTCCTCCTTGAAATTCGGATAGAGCACGCCCAGTCCCACGGCCATGCTGGTCAGCGTGAAGGTCATCACCGTGATCGCCATGGCGAAGAACACCATCCGCTCCCTCGGCAACTGCAGCATGTGGCACGACACGATGATCAACGTGAGCGTCACCACCAGCGAGGCGAGGAACGCGAGCCAAAACTTCACGGCGACAACCTTCTGCAATCCCATCGGTGCAAGGCCGACGATCCAGATGCGTTTGCCTTCGAGCGAGAATTGCGGATACACGAACCGCGTCGTCAGCGTCGCCAGATTCAACGAGCACGCACCGAGGTTCAGCATGGAAACCAGAAACACCCAGAACGGATTCGTGGCCTGCTGCGTGAAGTGTCGGAGGTTAAAAATGTAAACGCCCAGCAGGCCGAACAGGATCAGCGACTGAGCCCACTGCGAGGTGTCACGCCAGAACATCCGCAGATCCTTGACGATGATGGCCCGCGTGTCCTGACCAAGCAGCCCCCCCGTCGCCAGCGCCTTCTCAATCCAAGTTGTCCGGAAGAGAAACTCGGATTTTCGTCGTTGCCGGTTACGGAACCACGCCCAGCCGCTGAGCACGCTGCCCCGGCTGTTCACCGCCGAAGCGGCCTCGTAAAATGTGTTTCCCAAACGGGTGAACGCCAGCACGCCGAAGAACAACACGTGGCTCATCAGCACCAGCGCAAAGAACACGGACGCCGTTCGTGCGCCGTCCGCCCAGTTCAACACACTGGCGGACAACCAGTAACTCGGCAGCAGGGGGAATTGCACGAAGCGCGTGTTGCTCAACATCTGGTCGAGGATCGAGTAGACGCGCGTCTCCAGCTGCTGGTCGGAGAAATGTTCCGGCTGCATCATCAGCGGAGCACCGATCATCGCGCCCGCGAACACGGTCAGCAGAATGATCTGGAACGAACGCCGGTCCAGAAACCGCGCCATCAGGATCGCGGCATAAGATCCGGCCAGTCCCGGAAGCACGATGAACAGCACGAGCAGTCCGGACGTAAAAACGTAGAAGTGCCAGTCCACGTTCCGGACCAGACCGTACGCGGCCAGCAACGGCGCGATTAAAAACAGAAATGCCCAGGACGCGAGCATCGTGGATTCAATGAATTTCCAGCGGTAGATGGTGAAGGTCGGGATTGGAAGTGTGAGGAGAAAAGCGGTCTCGCGATTCCGAAACAAGTTGCTGTAGCCGATGACCAGATTGGAAATCAGCAGGAGCGCGAAGAGAAACGCAAACATCATGAACATCAGCCGTTCCGTGAGCAGGGTGCCGAGCCCGGGAAAGCTGTTGGCGAACAGCATCCCTTTATAAAAAAGCAGGAACGCGATCCCGCAATAGCCGACGATGAAAGTGAGGATCAACCCGGTGAGCAACCGCGACTGCCGGGTCACGGAAACCAGCCGCCGCCACGCCTGCCGCAACCAGGTGGACAGCAGTAATCGCATGGGGGAGACGCTTTGGATTGAGATCGGTTCGGCCATCGGCGGGGGCCTGATATTTCGTGGGAATCACCGGCTTCGGCAAGCGAAAAGGAAAATATGCCCTCCGGGAATCCTGAGTCCGCATCCTCGAACAAGAAAAAACGGTCACTGTTTACCTGCCGTTCCCGCGGCTCCGCCTGCCGGGTGCAAAGGCGTCGCCCAGGTCGTCCATCGCGATCTCACAGATGATTTTCATTTGCCCTCCGCCGTTCATGTTCACCTCCACTCCTCATCAAAGAATCCCGCCGTCACCACTCCTCCGGGAGCAACTCCCGTCGCTGGTTTGGTCACGTCGATGATCGCGTAGTCGGGGAGCTTGGGGGTTTGATCGGCGTTGCTGCCAAAGGCGCGGAAGGTGAATCCGCTGTTGATGACGACATACTTTTTGGGGTTCAGCGGGTTTGGGAAAACCATCACTGGAACGTTTTGTTTTGCATCGGCTTCCCCGCCTTTCAACATCACTTTGTCGGCGGTCCATTCCAGCGGAAGCTCGCGAAGAATCTTTGCGATCAACGGATTGCTCTTCGGATCCCCCCAGAGCACCAAATGGTGGTTCGCGATGTCTTTGTCCGTGATGGCGGTGGCTGACTTCACTGGGGCGTCACCTCGGAACGTGCCCCGCCAGTTGGTTTGCATCCAGTCGAGTTCGCGTTTCACCCAGGCATCTGTTTCGCTGTGAAACCCCTCGGCACCGGGTTCAACCATGATAAACGAATCAAACCACGCGTCATCGATCGGCCCCTGCAATTCTGGCCGCTTTTTCAAGCCGCCGGCAAACTGCTCAACGGATTTCCAGGTGCCGTTTTGTTTCTCAAACCGACCCTGCCAAGACCTGTCAGACATCGGCCCATTCGCCGTGACGATCTGACCGTTAATATCAACTTGAACCGACCCAATCGCGTTGAGCGGGCAATCGCCCGCAGCAAAAACCAGCGAGAAGGCGGCAACGTTGGTCACGCGCACGGCAACTTTGTCATTCGGAAGAAGTTCCGCATCCACCCGTGCTGTTTTCCAATGTTCATCCAAAGTTTCGAGGCGGACCCAGTGGGACTGAGGGTATCGCAAAGTGACGGTTTCAAACTTCACTTTTACCGGCACCTCGTCTTTGCCCACAGCGACGATCGCATCGATCTTTTCACTGAGCTCTGCTTTGGCCGCCGGGGTATATTTATGTCCGACGTTTTGTCCGGTGACCCGCGTCAGATACAGGCCGTCTTCGAGCATCGCCGACTGCATCATGTCCGCCGCCTGCTTTTGTTTATCCTGATCTCCGTTGTAGGCCACGACGGGCAGGTTGAAAAAGTTCAGTGCGGCATCAGTCGCGTTGTACAGCTCCCACAAAGACTGTTCCCAACTGGGCGGAAATGGTTCCTTCTTCAACTTGCCAAGGTATTCGGCTGACTCGGAAAAACCAGCGCCCGGCGCCGCCACCGCCCACACGCCGGGATAATGCGCGGCCAGATGCCAGCACCCGCCGCCGCCCATGGAAAACCCACGGATCGCCAGCCGCGAATCGTCGATGGGATATTGCGACCGGGCGTGTTCCATCGCCTCAAAAACATCCGTCTCACCGGCGAACTTGAAGGCGTTGCAGTAACGACCGTAGGCATGCAGCACAAACGTATTCGCCGGCGTAAACTCGCCACGGTTACGTTGGTGCTGATCGATGAATTTCAGTTCGGTCAGGGTGTCGTCGCGACCGTGCAGCCAGACATCGAGCCGGAATTGTTGAGCCGTCTCCTTGCGCCAGGTATCAGGGATGACAAGACCGTAGGGTTGCACTGAACCATCAACGCGTGATCGATACCCGCGCACCACGAGACCGGTCAACTCCGTCCACGGCGCGACGCCCGACGCGAGTTGCGCGGCGCGTTCTTTCCCCGTCACAAGCAATTCAGCCGCGACCACGAACTCACTCGTCTTGTAAAACTCATCGTAACGCAGCGCCCAATCGACGGCTTTGAAATAGATCTCCAGGTCGGGAAGCAAATTGTTCAACTCCGGGTTCTTCTTCGTGGAGTTGTCGGCCTGATCGATCGCGGCGCGCAATTCCTTCAGCCCGTCTTGCAATTCGGAGCGCACCTCATCCGGCACCACAATCTCAGACTTTGGCGGCGCAATCCGATCCGCGGCAAAGGCGGTGGTCAGCGACACGGCGAGAACGGACAAAAGAAGTATTCGAAAAACGGGGGTCACATCGACGACGGTAAGAAGATCAACGGCACGAGTCGAGACGAATGGTAAAACGGACCGCGGTCCTCGAAAGGTAGGGCGCTGCTCCCGCGGAGCCCATATCAAAGCGCCCGAAGGCGCGTCGCCAGCCGCAACGGGGTCATTCTTTTAGGATTCTTAAGCGGGCTCGACGGGAGCCTCGCGCTACCGTCGGTTATTTGGAACCCGCCATGGCTTCCAACCGTTTCAACACTCCCATGCTTTCTTCATGAATCACGCGGCCGATGTCTGAGCCACCGGAATTTACCTCGCCATACGGGGCCCTTTCCTTGCCGTAAGTGAAGGGCGGTTCAACATCCCATTCGGTGCGCGGGATGATGTAGCCGATCTCGTCGTTGGCGAGGTTGAAGACCATGTTGATCTTGCCGTTCATCTGTTCGCGTAATGGCGGCACTTCAATCGGTGACCCCGGGTAATCTCCCCCGTCCGGCGATTCGATTCCGCCATCGATGATCTCGGGATACACCTCGCCGGGAATCGCGAGCATCTCGATGTCGCCGATGCGCAACGCGTTGACCTCGGTCTTCGCCGCGCCGTCATACCAACCCGGATGAATCAGCCCGAGCATGATGGGAATTCGATACGTTCCTTCGATCGGCGCGAAGATCGTTTTCGCAACTCCCGCAATGGAATGGTTCGTCATGTGCGATGACTTGTCCGAGTTGAGAAGTTGGATCGTGCGAATTGCGAGGTTCTCACCGAGTGCCTTCGTTTTGCCGACGCCGTTCTCTGAATGAATCGTTTCACCATCACGATCCGGCACGTCGAGGCCAAGTGGCGTCATCAATCCACCGACAGGGCCTTGAATGAACACGCACACGCCACCCAAACCTTCAGCTCCATTTGGCGCGGCTACGCCATTTTCCATTCCTTCGCGCCAATAATGCACGAAGTCGGAACTAATCAACGGGTTGTTGCCGCCCATCGCCTCAGGATGATTTCCCCAACTGACGAGTGTGGCAATCGTTTCGCCGGAGCCGGGTTTCACAAAGCGTGCGGCGTTCAATGTGCGATCATAGACCTCAGGCATGCGTGAATCGCGAACGAATCCCTGGGGTTCAAGTTGCTCAGTGGCGATGATCGATTCCGCGGGTTGCAAATCACCAACGGCTTCGAGAATGGCTTCCCGAGATTGATCGAGAATGAAGTCAATGTACGCTTCGTTGAACTTGCCGAACACGGGCCGGTAGCTCCAGATGCCCATTGTGTCCGGTCCATCGTGGGTGTGCGTTGAGGAAAACAGAATGTGGGTGATCCCGCGCTTTTCCTGATCGATCGATTTGCGCAATTTGATGAAGCGTTCGTGCGTGAGCCCGACGCAGTCAATGCTGACGAGCACCACCGTCACGTCGTGATTGCGAAAGGCGATGGCCCGCGTCCAGAGCGGATCATTGATTCCCTGGGCCGGCCGGTTTTCGTCGAAGCCGCCCATCCACACGAAATCGAAATCGCCGTTGCCGTTGCGGTCCTCGTAGGTGTCGCCCTTTTCCGGCTCGAACTTGCTGTTGCCATCCGTGTCCACCCACGAATCAAACTTTGAAAGGTCGGGAGTGATCTCGCGTTTCGCGACGCCGACGTACAGCAATCCGGGCCCGGCCTTCGCGGAGTTGAACTCAGCATCGACGCGATAATCCCGATATGGCCCGTGCATCCGGACGCGCACGACAACGAAAACGCCGACCATGAACAGAAGCGCGACAATCGAAATGCTGGAAAGGATCCGGTGGCGTTGGAAAAACGAGCTCATGCAAGGAGGATGGTTCGAGCCCGCCCGTGAATCCAGCCCTATCATACCATGGCTCGCGATTGGCGACCGGCGGCGGACGTCGACCCGAGGTTTTACAGCGATTTGTCGAAAGATCCCGCCGCCGCAGATGATCCTTCACGCACTGTCCGGGCGCACTCCCGAAAAGTTCCGTCGAATACGGGGCTTCGCGACGCCAAGGTTGCGCCATGTTTCACACTCGGAAACGGCCCGCGCAAATTTCTCCCATTCCAACCCTTGCCACCGGGGGAGTGTTTTGCTAACTCTCGCGCCAGTGAAACCCTATCGTGTCCTTTTTGTCTGCATGGGCAACATCTGCCGTTCTCCCGCCGCAGAGGGAACCTTCCGTCATCTTGTGAAACAGGAGGAACTGGAGGACCGGATCATCTGCGACAGCGCGGGGACGATCGACTACCACGTTGGCGCGGCTCCCGACACCCGAATGCGGACTGCCGCGCGTGACCGGGGAATTCCGCTCGAAGGTGCCGGCCGCCAGATTTCAAACGAAGATCTAGATGTCTTCGACCTGATACTCTGCATGGACGGCGAAAATCACGAATACGTCGAAAGTCTCTACGGCGGCAAGGAACGAAATGCCAAGCTGCGAATGTTTTGTGAATTCGTGTCGGACAGCGACGCCCGGGAAGTGCCCGATCCCTACTACGGCGGCCACGACGGGTTTGATGACTTGATGGATCTGCTGGAAGACGGTTGTTCCAACCTGCTCGAATACGTCTGCAAAAAGGCGAAGATCGACAACCGCTTCAAATGAACGCGTTCTACCGCGAGATCGCCGAACGAATCTCCGCGGAAACAAGCGCTCCATTTGAAATTGACCGCATCGCCCATCAGGGGGGTGGCTGCATCAACGACACCGTCCGGCTCGACGGCGCGGATGGTTCTTCCTGGTTCATTAAATCCAACACGCAGGCGGATCTGAAGGTGTTTGAAGCCGAGTTTGATGGACTCAAGGGGATTGCTGAAACCGCCACCGTTCGTGTTCCCAAACCGCTTTGTCTCGGGGAAGCTCAAGGTCAGGCCTGGTTTGCGATGGAATTCGTCGAACTGGCAGGGGCAAAAGCCGGGAGCCAGGAACAGCTTGGCCGACAACTGGCAAGTCTTCACAAGATCACGCAGCCCCACTTCGGCTGGCACCACAACAACACCATCGGCAGCACACCGCAGAACAATCCCCAGTCAGATGACTGGATCGAATTCTGGCGTGATTACCGGCTTGGTTTTCAACTGCGGCTCGCGGAGAAGAACGGCGGAGTTTTCCAAGGTGCGGAGGAACTGTGTGATGGACTGGAAGAATTGTTCTCCGAATACGACCCGCAGCCTTCCTTGCTTCACGGTGATCTGTGGTCGGGCAATGTCAGTTTCACGAAGAATGGCGAACCGGTGATCTACGATCCGGCGTCTTACTTCGGGGATCGCGAGGCTGAGTTCGGAATCATCAACATGTTCGGTGGCTTCACGGATGAGTTTTACCGGGGCTACCATGATGTCTGGCCGCTCGACGACGCCTTTAAATCCCGCCTGCCACTCTACGAGCTGTATCACACGCTGAACCATTTCAACATCTTCGGATCGAGCTATGGGGCAAATTGCCAGCGGTTGATTGATCAGCTTTTGAAATCGGTGTAGTGGCTGACGGTGGCTTGGAAATCCTCTCGGGTCTTGTTACCCGGTTCGACGGGATAATCCAGTCAAGGTTGCGGCGCGATTGGGGTCCCTTCCACCTGGGTGTACGATGCTTTGATTCCGTAAATTTTGACGCGAGTCCCGTTGTCCTCCGGCTCTTCATCATAAATGGGCTCCAGCGCAGGTGTGCCGTTCAGTGCCGTCGGAAACTTGAGACGACTCGAAAGAGCGCCGATAGCGAGGATTCGCGCCTGATCGCGCACTTCATCACGATCATACTGGTCGAGCGGGACAAAGAAGTCTCCGTAAGTTCCGCCGCCCGGTGTTTTGGCGATGGTCTCCTCTGAAATGGGATTGTTCGAATTATCGAGATAGGAGGCGGTGAACTCCCGGGTGTTGGATTTGAATTCAAGCTTGTCAAATCCCACCGCCAGTCCCACGTCCTCACCCAGCTGGGGTCGGAATAGGAAAAAATACTGATGGAATTCATCCCCAACGGTTTTCTTGTAGTACACAGACATGGTTGGGAATTGCCCGATGAAATCGAACGGAATCGTCACCACGCCTTGCCAGGCGCCCGATCGCGCTTTGTTTAAGTGAAAGTAGCTGCTTAGGAAAAGTCCGTCGTGAATGGGGTAAACCGGGTAATCGATATACCGTTCATCCCAGGAATTGGGATCACCTGCCTCCATGTCCACGTGAATATCGAATGAATGCAGATAGGTAACGAACAGAGTTCCCAGGGCATTGGTCGTCCAGTCGACCGGTGGCACGCCGTAGATGCTTGGACTCGGAAACGAATTCGTTACCGTCACGTTCTCTTCATCCTGTTCCCAAGTGTATTTGCTCAGCAACACATCGATGTCCCGCAGATGACCCTTGGCCACACTCCGACCCGTGACAACTGAGTCGGGATCCGCCTTGAACGGAGAGATGGCTTCTATTTCGGGGAACGCGCTTTGCGCGTTGGTGTCCAGCAATCCATTGCCGTTGAAGTCGTAGCGGGAATAAATCGCCTCGCTGAGTGACAGGTCGGCTCGCGAGCCAATGCGGTACGGTGCCGGATGAGGAGGAGAAACTGGCTGGTTGACGACGAGGCCATCGAAGTTCAGGTCCCGTTTAAAATGGGTCGTGGGGCCGTCCAAGTTGGTTGTGACACCGGTGACCTGCAGCCAGGCATCGCGGAAGACCCGGAAATCTTTCATGTTCACGACCCCATCTCCCCGTCGGCCGTCAGCCGTGTGAATCCCGTTGGGGTTGCTCTCGAAATCCATGAGCGCCGCGCGAAGGTTGCCGTCGTGGGTGCCATCATCGACATCCACCAGTGCCCGCTGCAGATCAAAATTCTCCCGCAGGAGAACGTAATCGGCCCGCAGGCGATCAATACCCAATACGGCAGAAAACCCGTCCACCAGATTGCCTCGGGTACCGGACTCGACCTCGAAGGTGGTATTGGTGCCAAGCAGGAGAGACTTCAGCTCAGAGACGGTTAATGTTGGATCCAGGGTCCAGAGGAAACTGGCAAGTCCGGTTACGAAAGGGGAGGAATAGGATGTGCCCGACGATCGGAGCTTATACTCGTTTTGCAACGGACCTTTGAGCACCGTAACATCCGTGCCCCCCGCCGATACGGAATGACCGATGCCCGATTTGTCATAGTTGGAAGTTGGACTGGTCGTCCGGTCCTCTTTGACGTTTTCCACCGTGATGAACTGGGGCACCCGCGAATTGAGCTCCGGACGGCAGGCTATGTTGGCCATCGGGCTGTTGTATCGGGCATCCACCCCGCTGTCATTGCCGGCGGAACAAACCACCAGATAGTTGGTGGAGACGGTGAGGAGATGAAGAAACTAAAAACAGCCGGTCCAGAGTTCTCCTATATCGTCCATCCAATCAGCGTAGGTCAATCCGGGAACGATGGTCGTATTGGTGGGGTTTCCAATCGAATAGTAGGGAATCCCCAGCGAGACATTGATCACCTTGGGTGCGGGTTGGTGGATCAAGAGGCTGGCCAACTGACCGAGGCTGATGTCCGCGAATTGCTGCCATTGCCATGATGGAGACGCCTGCGGCCAGGGAATCCCCAAAACCTGATCGGCCAGTGGTGTGACCCCCTGTATCCCGCGGGTATCATGAAGTGCCGCGATGATTCCGATGACCGCGGTTCCATGGTTGGCATTGTTCTGGGTCAAGGCGCTGTTTGGAATAGAGCCCAGGACAACACCCGGTGCCGGGGCCAGGTCGCGGTGAGGCGTGAAGGCAAGATCAAACGATGCCACGAGGTGGCCTGCCCCGGCGGCTTTTTGACGGTGACCGTAGTCGAGCCAGTTCCACAACTGTGGAATGCGGGACATTTCAAACGCGTTGTTGCCTCCCTTCCCCTTGCCAAGTCCCTCCCGCTCCCAGATCCAATCAAGGTGCGGAACCTGGCTTCCAACAGAGTTGGGTTGCGGCAAGGGATTCTCAACCACTTGGGGACGACCCAAGCCCCCGTTCAAGGCCACGGCGTCGAACAGGCCACTGGCTGAAAGCCTCCCAACCTGGTCGTTGAGGTCCATCAGGGTCGTGATCTGATTACGCCGAAGCAACCCCAGGTTCATGACGGGGACCGCACCCGCCAGCGACATATTCTCACTGGCGAGCAGATCGTTCAGAGCCTAGATAGTGGTGGAAGCCTTAAAGGTGACCAGGACATGGGCGATTGAGAATGGATGCACCCCTTGGATTACTTCGATTTCAACATCTGATTCCAGCGGCATGCCCATGTCCGGCAGATGCTGTGAGACCATTTCGTTGGCGGGTGCGTCGAGCGCTGCAAGCGGCACCGGGTTCGGAGGGATTGGTTGATACTCCACCTGATAAGCCGCAACCGGCTTCTCAGGATCGAGCTCCAGAAGATAAGTTGCCGTGGCCCCGCCGTGACTCACCGGAGGCAATGGACCAGCGGGTTTCCAGTCCGGCAGGTTGGTGGAGATGAGGAACTGATACGTCTGGTCCGTTGGCGCATCGACGGTCAGGTGCGCCTGTCCGGGCGAAATGAGTTGAAAATTGCGGACATCAAGATCTGCGGCGCAGACATGCGGCGAGCGGGTGGTCCAAAGTGAAAGTCCCCAAAAGACGAGAATCCGAAGCGAGACGTCAAAGTATTTTCTGATCCGCATTCTTGGTTTCTATACCGGCAGGTCAACCGGGTCAATTCTGGAACCCCTTTTGACGCATCCGCTTCCCTTTCGCCGACTACATGCCGCAGCCACTGTTGCTTCCGTGCCTATCCGGTTTATTGCCAATTTACCGGAGCGCGGCTGTGTGCGAAGCTCCAGCCGCAGCTGGTTCGCAAGTTTCTGCGGCTGGTCTCCGACACAGTCGCGCTCCACACGGGCGTTGGCAAACAACCGGATAGGAATGGTTGCTTCAAGGCCGTCCATCGTTGGAAAACGGGAATCACCCCGCGAACGCGAGCCGGTAAGTTGCAATCCAACGTGTCACTTCGGTGCTGCCCGGTCGCCGAGTTCGCCGGCCGCTCGGGTTCAATACGATTCTGAATCGTCCCCGTCGGAAACAAGCTTCTGATACGCGCAGATTTCGCCGTCACCGTAGTAGGCGATCAGCACCGCGCCGTCGCCCGCCACCGCGTTGAACAGGTCCTGAAACATCTCGTGCTCCTTCGGCCAAGGATAGACAAAGAACAGGTCGATCTCGTCGGTGTCACAAGCCATCCCCTCGTAACGCGGCATGTGCCGGACTTCCCCGTGGATGCGCGAGTATTCCGGTGGCACGATCAACTCGTCGTCGCCCGAACCGGGGTATGATGAAAACCCGTTGGGAAAGTAGCTCGTCTCCAAGATCGTTGCGTTGATGTCCTGGCTCTGCGCCAGTTTCCGCGACAGTTTGACGACCTCGGGATCGAGCTCGATTCCATACGCCTCGTAACCCAGCAATGCGGCGATGCAGGTGCTCATGCCGAATCCGCTGCCCCATTCGCAGAACACCCGGCCGAGCGGCAGGTTGAGATCGGTGGCGTACCGGATCGTCGCGTAAAACAGCTGTGGATCGCAGTGAACGAAGTTGGGTCTTTTCCTGTATTCGTTGGCGTCGTCGTACTCCTCCATCATGCGGTCGGCGGACTTAATGAATCGTGCGATTTCGGGGGAAATCTTGATGCCGGAAATGGGGAGATCTATCTGAATGATGGCCATCGAAGGTTCTGTTGCGGGCGTGTTTTCAGAACCGTATCGGGTCTCTTTCAATTTGAAAAGTTCCGTGTGCGCGACGGCATGCTTTCGCGCTAACAATCGGTATTCATGAACACAATCCCGTCCGCCATTTGAGAACACTCAACAGGCTTCGATTTTGAACCGGAGTATGATTAGGAAAGCGCGTGGGAACGGTCGGATCCACCGGCTGATCGGGAGATCGTCGCGCCGTGCGTGTTCATCGGCGGCCTTGGGAGATCATCCACGCGGAGCCGCGAGCGCCGCCGCCCGCTCCAGTGGCTGAACTGCGGAAAAATCAGCGCGCCCCGGACTGGCCTTGATGTCGAACTTCAACACCACTTCCTTGCGGATCAGATCATCGGCCTTGCCCGCGTATTTCATGTCGAAGTCGAACCGGTTGATATGGAAGTCCGCCTTCACGGAAACCTCGCCAGCCGTAACGTTGATCATCGCCGGGAATGAGATTGATTTGGTGATGCCGTGCAACGTGAGATTACCAGTGACGGTCGACGTGCCGTCGGTTCCGGCGACGATTGAAGTGGTCTCAAAAACGGACAATGGATGAGCGGCCACGTTAAAGAAATCCGGGCTCTTCAGGTGCCCCGCGAGCCGTTCGTTGTCGGCGAACATCGAAGGGGTCGCGATAACAACCTTGTTACCCGTGTCGGCCATCTTGCCGTCGACGACACGAAGCTCGCCGACGAAATCCGTGAAGCCGCCTTCGTGGCTGCCGGTGACCTTCGACCCGACAAACCCGATCTTGGACGCGGCGGTGTCGATGGCAAAATATTGGCCACCAGCTGCGGGACCTGCCGAGCCGGTTTTGGTTTCAGCGCCAACCTGGGCTTCGGGAACGTCATCGGCGGGATTGGAACATCCCAGAACAAGAATGGCGGGCAGGGCGGTAAACAGGGTGCTTTTCATCGGCAATGGCATTTTCATTCTGAAAGAATTGATTCGTGGGCGCAAACGATTGGACGCCTTCACTCCTGATCTGGTTACAGTTCGCCCCGTTTCGAGACCATCCAAAAAATGTTTTTAGGCTAAAAGGCAGCGGCCTGTGAACATATTTGCGGTCATCGACTCTAGCGAAAATGCTGCGGGGAAGCGCCGCCAACATGAACGGTGGAAATCCGATCGGTCGAATCACGAATGTCACAAATTTCGCCTCGCGTGCGGGGTCAATTCCGGGTTATATGAATTGATGACGCCACGACTGCCGCTTCTCGTGATTCTTGTTTTTGGGATGCTTCTCACCTGTCCTGCCGCCAGTCGCAACGTGATCCTGGTCACGTTGGACGGCGTGCGGTGCCAGGAAATGTTCGGAGGTTTTCAGGCCGACGTCTGGCGCGCTCAAAAGGACGGCGAGGCAATTGAAGACACCGAACTCTACAAAAACTTCTCGGCGGAATCACCGGAAGAACGCCGCGAAAAACTGCTGCCCTTTTTCTGGGGCACACTGATGAAGGAACACGGCGCGATCATCGGCGACCGCTTCAACGGCAGCGTCATGAAGCTTTCAAACCGGCACCGCTTTTCCTATCCCGGTTATTCCGAGATTCTCACCGGCCGCTCCAACGACCGTGAAATCGACAGTAACAGCAAGATCTTCAACCCGCGCACGACCGTTCTCGAATGGCTTCAAGACGATCTGAAACTTGCACCGAACAAAGTCGCTGCGTTCGCGTCTTGGGATGCCATGGACTACGTCGTGATGAAACAACCCGGCGCGTTCTTCTCCAACGCCGGGTATGAGGCGGATCCATCTGCGGATCCGGCGGTGGCCGAATTGAGCCGTCAACAATTTCAAACACTCACGCCGTGGGATTCCGTGCGTCATGATTTCTACACGTTTCGTTTCGCGATGGATTTCCTGAAGACGCACCGGCCGCGCGTGCTCTACCTGAGCCTCGGCGAGACCGACGACTGGGCGCACGAAAAACGGTACGATCGCGTGATCGAGGCGATGCACCAGTCGGACGGCTATTTCCGCGAACTCTGGGACTGGCTCCAATCCCAGGATGATTACCGCGATCAGACCACCATTCTCTTCGCCACCGATCACGGTCGTGGGGATGATCCGCTGAACTGGACATCGCACAACGACAAACTGGAGGGAGCCGCTTACGTCTGGATGGCCGCCGCCGGAACCGGCATTCGGAAGCGCGGCAACCTGACTCCGACTGCGGAGTTTTCTGAAAACCAGATCGCGGCGACGCTCGTTCACGCGTTGGGTTTGAACAGTGAGGACTACAGCAAAGAGGCGGGAAAACCGGTGGAGCTGTTTTTTGTACAGTGAGCGGCCCTCGGTGGGCTCCTGTTCCACCCGCATCCTTCCGACTACGGAACGTCGTCTCGCTTTACTTTCGCCAGCAGGTGGGGGTTTTCGCCTAGTTGATAGTGGAAGCAGATAGTGTCGCCTTTTCTTGGAGCTAACGTCAGATCCAACGTTCGTGGTGACGTCAGGCCGGACACAAAGTCTTCGAGCACGTGCCGGTTGTGAACCCTGATGCGAGTGAAAAGCATCGGCTGATAGCGGGGCTCGAATTCCGCCACCGGCAATACCACGCCCGGGAGCTGCTCCCCGGTGATTTCCACCCACCCGGCGGCGGTCTCCCAGTTCAGCGTGAAGGCAGTTCCCAGTGGCAGCCAGTCCACACGTGGTTTAAATCAAGGAAGGAGTTGAAGTCCAACTTGCCAGATGGAAAGTCGGTGACACACGGAACTTGTTCTCCAACTGGCGAAGGGAGAGCCTGCTTTTTCTGCTGGTTCGCGGTGTCGGTTTGGGCTATGACTTCCATCAGATTAACCCCTGACGCCCGTGAAAAAGACCAACTCCCGTCGCACGTTCATCAAACAGTCAACTGCTGTCGCCAGCGTGTTTGTCGCCGCCCCGTTCAACATCCTCCACGCCGCCAACGCGGGTGAAAAGGTTCGAGTCGTCCAGATCGGTTGCGGCGGACGCGGCACGGGCGCCCACCTGGCCGCCACGTTGGATGAAAATATTGTGGCCATCGTGGACGTGGATGACAACCGACTGGCGAGCGCGAAGAACTGGCTGAAGAACAAGGAGCATGATCCGGACAAGATCCGGACCTTCACCGATTATCGGGTGATGTTTGACAAACTCGGAGACGGCTATGACGCGGTGTTCATCGCGACGCCCAATCACCATCACGCCCTGCCCGCCATGATCGCGATGCAGTCGGGAAAGAATGTTTATTGTGAGAAACCGGTGTGTCACGACATCGGCGAAGCCCGCGCGATGCGGGCCATGGCTGCCAGATCCAAGGTCGCCACCCAGATGGGCAACCAGGGCCATTGCATGGAGGGTTACCGCAAGTTGTGCGAGTACCTCTCGGCCGGTGCCATCGGCAACGTCACCGAGACCCACAGCTGGACGAATCGGGCGAACGGTGGCGAGGGTCCGCGTCCACAGTTGGAACCGGTTCCTGCGGGGTTGCACTGGGATGAGTGGATCGGTCCGGCGCCTTACCGCGAGTTCCATAGCGACCTGCATCCACATGAGTGGCACGGCTGGTATGATTTTGGCAACGGCTCGATCGGCAACATGGGCTGCCACGTTTTGGACGGCGTTTACTGGGCGTTGAAAGTGGACCACCCCACCAGCATTGAGGCAGAGAACCTGCGCGGTGGCAGCGACGAGCGTTATCCGATGGGCTGTCGGGTGCGCTGGGACATCCCGGCCCGCGGCGATCTGCCGGGACTGAAGGCGTATTGGTATGAAGGGTTGAACCCGACGACCACCGGCCAGCCAACCGGTTCACTGCGCGCGGTCAAGGGTGACGATCGCAATCTTCCGCAAGTGTTGCTTGAATTGCGGGAGAAATTTCCGGATGAGGAGCTGGATGGCGGCGACAGCGGCACCCTCTACGTGGGCGACAAGGGAGTGATCTTCACCGGCACGTATGGCGACAAGATGCACGTAGTTCCCTACGCAAAAATGAAGGAGACACCCGTGCCACCTCAGTCCCTGCCCCGCCCGGACAACATCTTCGCCGACTTCCTCGAAGCCGTCCGATCGGGCAGCACCGAGACGGCGGTGCCGTTCGACTACGGCACGCGCCTGACCGAGTTTGCCCTTCTCGGCAACCTGGCCATGAAAGCAGGGCAGGACAACATCGTCATGTGGGACGGCCCAAACATGAAGGTGACCAATCTGCCGGACCTGAATGCTTGGGTTCAGCGCCCCTCTCGAAGCGGGTGGAGGGCATGAGC
>JBDNGP010000007.1:0-8397 GCA_041689265.1 Verrucomicrobiota bacterium | reverse complement strand
GGTTCGCCGCCCTTCTCCATGCGCAACGGAACGGGATTCCGTGGTTCCCCCCAAGACTTCGCAGGCTCGTTCGGAGGCCGAAGGTCGGCTTCCCGTCGCCCCACCTTCAGGGCATCCCGTTGACCCTCACTTTCAAACACACCCCACGAAAGAGGAGCCGTTGACGGGTTGAACCTAGGTCCGTAATCTCGCCGCGCATGACACAAGACGAAGCACTCGATATTTTCCGCGAATCCGGCGCGCTGCTGGAAGGCCACTTTGTTCTGCGTAGCGGCCTGCACAGCCGCCAGTTCTTCCAATGTGCAAAAGCTTTGGAGCAGATGCCTACCGTGGAAAAGCTCGGCACCGCGCTCGCTGAACGAGTCCGTGATCTCGGCATCCAGACCGTCGTCGCTCCCGCGATGGGCGGGCTCGTCATCGGCCAGGAAGTTGCCCGGCAGTTGGGTACCCGCTTCATCTTCGTTGAAAAGGAGGACGGCAAACTCGTGCTCCGTCGTGGATTCAAACTCGCGCCGGATGAAAAGGTTCTTATCGTGGAAGACGTCGTCACCAAAGGCGGTCGCGTGCAGGAAACCATCGACATCGTCCGCGAACACAACGTCGATCTGCTCGGCGTCGCACTGCTTGTTGATCGTTCCAATGGCACCGTGGATCCCGGTGTTCCGGTCTTCAAACTCATTCAGCTGAAAGTCGAAGCCTTCGATCCGGACAATTTGCCTGCTGATCTCGCTGGCACGCCCGCCGTGAAGCCGGGGAGCAAATAACTCAAAAATCAAATTCTCTTCTTCGCTAATGAGTTCACTTGTCATCCAATCCGATAAGCTGAGTCTGGTTCTTCAATCCGCAGACGAAGCCCGTGCGATAGTGGAGGGTATGAGCGAAGACCAAAAAGCACAGGTGTCTCCGGATTAGTTTGCACGCCTCGCTTCAGCCAGCACTTCAAGTCCGTGGATTCATGGTTTTCCCATCATTCTTGGGGAAAGTGAAACACCCATCGGCAAATGCGGTTTCAAAGGACCGCCAACTCAGGACGGAGAAGTGGAAATCGCCTATTCGATTGATCCGGACCACCAGGGGCGTGGCCATGCGACAGAAGCGGCGCGTGCCATGACGCGATATGCATTTTCACAACCTCAAGTTCGTCTGGTGATCGCTCATACCCTGCCCAAAACGAATGCTTCAACACGTGTGTTGAGCAAATGCGGATTTCGAAAAATGGGCGAGGTGGTGGATCCGGAGGACGGCCCTGTCTGGTGCTGGGAAAAATACCCTGAAGGGATCGGTTCTCTGTGAAGTTGTTTGAACTTCATGCCTCCCTACAGAGCGGGTTGCGATAGTTGCTCAATCAACTTCGCAGCACCATCCGCGTAGGCAAGTTCCTTCAATTCCTGAACCTGCTCCTGGTCCGCCCGATCCCGGTTGAATCGATTGCTTCGACTGTTCTGATCCACGACCGATCGTGAAGCGACCGTCGTCCAGCTTCCGGTTTTCACATCGATCACCGCCAGTTTGAGCTGGATACGCATCGCCTGGTTTTCATCCGGAATCACCCAGCCGGCGAATGGTATCCAGCTGATCGTCTTGGTGTTCATATCCGTGCGCATGGATTCCAGAGCGCCCCAGTAGCAGACGATGTGCTCCGCGCCTGCCTGAGCCGCAGCCAGACGAAACGTCCGCGCATACGCCGGTTGATCCGATTCATTCGCCGCCTCCTGCATGCGTCCAGTTGGCACACCGGAAAAAGGAACTACACGAAAGTGCGTCGCTAATTCCGCCACCATCTCACTGTCCGGAAACACCGCGCCGGATTGGATCAGCATGATTTTCTGGCCTTCCTTCAAACGGACGGTCGTTGCATTGGAAAGCGTTTTGTAGATCTCCTCGTCCGTGACAAATCTGTCGCGATCAACACCCAGCAAATCGAATTCACGAAGCTCACCTTGATACGCGAATGAACTGCCTGTTTCCGCGCCATGCCCCGAAGACGAATAACGAGAGTCCAGGACCGGACCGGAATTTGATATCGAACGCTGAGTGGACGAACAGCCCATCAGAACAATCGTGGCACAGACGAGAAGAAACAGAGTGAAGTTTTTCATCATGAAGATTTAGCGAAATCGTCAAAACAAAGGTTCAAACAAATTGGAAAAAATGAACACAGCGATAGCCGCCCACAAGTTGGTTCTGGATGGGAAGCCGAACTTCGGCCTTGCCAGAACGGTTGCGGCTCCGACATTGCGTTGAGCCTCCGTATAGAACAGTTCTCAAAAAGAATGTCGAAAAACTCGGTTCCCGTTCTCGTGAGTTCTGCGCGCTCCGAGGGGCGCTGACCGGATTCAGCCTGTCGACGCAGCCGCAGTTTCGTTCAGAGAACTCACCCACCCGCTTGCATCGCCGCAAAAGGTGGGTCGAGCTCTCCGAGCGAGACTGGAGGTCTTGCGAGTACATTCGCATCAAACCACATCCTGTGTCTTGGGGTCGACTCCGCAGTATTCCCAAACCCGTTTCCGATATTCATTTTGCAGTACGCTACAACTCGGCGCGACCACAGATCCGCAATCAGACGTCTCCGATCGATGACGCCGTGCGAATTCGTTCAGTTTCGACTCTGGGACGGTTCTCCACCCTCCACCGTCGTGTTGTGATCCACACCCTCGGGTACCGGCACGGCCTGCTTGACCGTGGTCGAAGCGGCATCACCTGTCCGGCTCAACGAATCAACAGCGATGAACGCCGTGTAGGCACTCATCAAATTGTAGTCGAGAGCAACCTGCTCAATCTGCGTGGCGAGCGTCGGATCGTTGCCGGTGGCCTGAAGATCGGACAGTTCCATGATCTTCTTCCGCGCCCAGATGGCGGCGAGCGCTGGATGCGTTTCACCGCCGTCCGGATTGATCCTTAGCTCCAACTCGACAGGTTTCGATCCGGTATTACCAATGATCTTGATCGAGCGTGGTGGCTCGCCTTCAAACCGGCCCGTGATGATCAATGGACGTCCGACGAAAACATCAGGCAAACGTTTCGGGTAAACATCGCGGACCCGCGTTCCTCCCCAGTCAATCTTCACATCCAACAGCGCCGGATGCCGAATTCGATTCACGAAATTGTCCATGATCTTTGCCGCATCGTCGTTCAATCCGAGATAGGCCACCGCGCCGTTGCCGATTCGAGCCAGTCCGTCGAGCAGGAAGCCGTTGGGCAACGAACCCACGCCGAAACTGAAGATGCGGGACTCCCCCAAATGCCGGCTGACCGCGGCGAATATTTCGGTCTCATTCCCGATGTAGCCGTCGGTGAGAAACACGACAAAACGCAATCGCTCTGGATCGTGCGGAAAGTTCAACGCCGCCTTGATCCCCTCGATCATCATCGTGCCACCTCCGATTGTGAGCGAATCGAGGTAGGCGAGCCCGCGTTGGACATTCGCCGGAGTCGCGGGCAACGGACGATTGCCGAGTTTCGATGAATCGCTGGAGAAGCGGATGATTTGAAACGAGTCCTCCGGCCGCATCTGCGTGATCGCACGGCGGATCGCGGCCTTGGCCTGAGCAATCGGTTCACCATTCATGCTACCCGAGCAATCGAGTACGAACACCATTTCAAGCGGGTGCTGTCTGATGTTCTTCAACTCCGCAGGCGGATAAACCATCATGGTAAAGTAGCCACCACGTTCGTCACGATGTGTGAGCAGATTCGATTTCAATCGCTCGCCGGCAACCCTGAAACGCAGAAGAAAATCCTTGTTTGGAATCCGGTCGAGTCGGCCGAGCTCCACGTGGAGTTTGCCTGGCGTGGTTTGTTTGGATTCGATCACATGCGAGGAGCTGTTGAATTCCTCGATCTCAACACCGGCATCGACATCCAGCTCGATCGAGATGTCGTGCCCGGAACGCTCGGTCGGTGCGAGATAGCTGACCTCGGTTCTCTGACCGGACCGGCCGCCGGAATGTCGAGCGACCGCCCCGACACCATCCGAGGTACCCGGTGGATTGAAACGCGGCCCGACCACCATCGGAAACACGAACTCATACCAACCGTCGCGGTATTGAAGCGTGTTGAAGTAGGTGATCGAAACGTCGATTGACTTGCCGGGTTCGATGTTGGCGACAGATTGCATAAAAATATTCGGACGTTCCTGCGTCAACAACGACGCCACCCGGCCCTGCGCTTTTGCGTTGCGATAAATCTCCTCCGCTTCTTCGCGCTCACGAATGATCCCGCGAATCCGCCGCTCGCCGATGATCATGAGAAACTCGTTCACCGCCGCGTCCTGCGGCAGCGGAAAAACATACTTCGCCTCGATGTTGCCGGAGAACGGATTGTGGAACTTTTGCCGGACTTCGACAGTGCTGATGTAAGCCGTCACGCTGGCCTTCACGTCCGTGTGCTGAAGCGGCAGCGGAACAATCTCGTCTGAATCTTCCTCGTCCAGAATCATCACACCGGTGCCGGGCAACGGTTCCTGATCAGCCTGCGCAACCGGACCGGAATTGGAAATGGAGCGGGAGATGACCCAGAGTTCGTCAGAAGATTGGGGTGGCCCAACCAACGGTTCTCGAGAACTGTCGGGTGCCACACCGTGTGCGGCGAAGTTCAACGCCATTGAGCTGTAAGGTGAGTTGTAAGGCCTCTCGGAAATATTGTGGCCCGGTATCGGCGTGAGTGCCTTTGGTCCATCATCCAAGGTCGACACACATCCGGATGCGAGAATCAAGGTAGTCACCAGGCTGAACACGAACATCCCAGATTTCACAACCCGGTGCTTGCGTCCCTGTTTCGGTGATCCGTCACGGTCTGATTCAGAACAGGACAGACGTCGGTTCTCCGGTTGTTTTTTGGCTCGTATATCACTCATGGCTTGATTGGTTCGATTGAAACGATTGGAGAAATCTTCTTTCCGGTGTGATTTGCGGCAGCCTGGAGTTTAGCCTCGAATTGAGGTTCCGTGCCTCCTCGCACCTGAAGGTGAATCGTCGCGACCCGGACTCTTCCTTTAGGCAGATTGCTCTTCGGTTCCAACGAGAATGCTGCGAGAATCACGCGTTCCTGTTGGATCGCTTTCGGATCGTAAAACGGCGGTTCCTTGAACGCTTTGTGTGCTCCCCCTTCGATGCCCACAATCTTCACGTCACCTTTCGTCGCCCGCAGGAGAAGTTGATATGCCGCCAATTCGTCGGAACCAGAATCCACGTAGACGTGTACGGCTTCAAAGCGCACATCGTTGTCTTTCTCAATCGTCTCCGCAGCGAAGCCGTGCAAGCAAATACACCACAACGCGAACACGACAAGCAGTGCCGATATCCCGCCTGATGCGGACAGGTGACGAGGCAATTTTTTCCTTCGACCACAAACAACGGCGGCCATCTTGGACTGCGATCGCAAGTGAAACGCCACACCGCTTTTGCCCGCACGGCACGGACTCGAATATTCCAGCTCCCTCGTCCGCTCAAAAGGGCCGTCGTCGCTGCGCTCTGCCGGCGCAGTCCACAACAGACTCCGCCGACGCTTCGACGCGCTTTCGGAGACAGGCTGGAAGCGCTGTCCTACGCTCACATCGCACCTCCTTCGGGCAGTTGAACCGCTCGTTGAGCCAGGAGATTGGCGTCGAGTTCATTTACCTGACCGTCGCCGTTCAAATCGAAGTTGGATGGCAATCCCTCACCAGATTCAATTTTGCGCGCCAGAAGAAACGCCTCCACCACGGTGGGTTCTTCCAAAGAGATCTGTGTCGGCTGCGATACCGGCTCCACTCGAAACCAAACAAACATACCCAGCAAAACCACCGCAGCAGCGGCCGCGAAACGCACCCACAGTCCCGGGAAAGAAACGATCTTGCGATCATTCACTCCCGTTTCCCGCGCATCTGTTCTCACCGCCGATATTGCCCTGGCCAGTTCACTGTGTCCCCGCTTCAGGATCTGGCGATCAATTTCCGGTGGCACAAAACGAGGCGTGGCCTTCCGATCACGCAACGCGCTCACCAACGACTCGGGAGCGGTCAGCTCGACGTCGTTGATCGGATCGTTATCGCGCGGTTCGTTCATGTTCGTTGTGTTCAGTTGGCGAAGGGTTGAAAAAGTTCACTCTTTTGGAAATTTCCTGGTGGTGGCGCCAAAGTATTTCTCGATGCGCGGACTTTTACGGAGTGTGTTCAGTGCGTGATGAAGCCTTGATTTGACGGTGCCCAGAGGAATTCCCATGGCCTCGGCAATCTCGCCGAGCGCGAATCCTTCCACGAATCTCAGAGTCAACACCTCGCGATGATCGTCTGACAAGCTGTCGAGAACGGCGGCGAGATCCTCGTCGACCACGTCGGTGTCGGGCGGCATCGTCGGTTCCGGCAGCCCCTGATCCAGGGACTCTTCGAGACTGCTGGTTCGACGAATTTTCTTCACTGCCGTCAGCGAAAGGTTTTTAACCACGGGATAAAGAAATGTACTGAGCTGACACGTGAGATTGAATCCGGGAAACTTTTTGACGAAATAGAGAAACGTCTCCTGCAGGACGTCCAGCGCGAGATCATTTTTCTGCGTGAACCGGAGCGCGAGGTTCATCACCCAGTCGCGATGCCGGTAGTACAGCCCGTCAAACGCCGAAGCCTCACCGCCGTTCAAGGCGGCGATCAGCTCCTGGTCCGACCGGGAATCACTCTGGGCAGATTCAGTCACTCCGATGTTTTTGGGTTCGCAAACCAGCATGCTCACCGGGTATGGAGCGGGCAAGCCGGAGAAAAGGTTCAAAGAATATTCTTGGTTCCTTGAACACAAATCCGCGAAATCACCGGAATGAACGCACAACTCGCATTTAGAATTTCAGCAATCCTCGGCTTCCTCGCGGTTTCACTGGGCGCTTTTGGAGCGCATGGACTGGAAGAACTACTGACCAGGAACAATCGCGTTCACAACTGGGAGACCGCCGTGTTCTATCAATTCATGCACACGATCATCATGTGCGTCGTCGCCAGTCGTGAACCATTTCTGCGCGGCGCCTGGACCAGCTTCCTCATCGGCATCGTGATATTCTCAGGATCGCTCTACGTGCTGGCGCTCACGAACATCAAATGGCTGGGCGCGATCACTCCGATCGGCGGCGTCGCCTTTCTCGTCGGCTGGGCGTGGCTGGCGATTGGCGGAGTGAAGAGGCGTCAGTAAAACAGGAATCAGCGTTGATTGGCGAAGATCAGCGGTTTCAAAAGAAACGCTCCGCCTCAATTCACATTCAACCGGCCGTCGAAGAGTTTGCCGTCGAGCAGCAGTTGCGGACGCCGGTTGGGCTGCCGGAGAAGCACGGGATTGTGGTCGGCCAGGAGCATCCTCAACTCGACGTCCGAGATCAGCTGATCCAAATCCGGTGACGGCACCGTGTTCACCACCAGCGATGATGAGAGTTCGTTCAAGGATTGGGAGGCGTCAGCTGGGTGGGAGGCAGAGCCCCGAGCGGACTGGTGCGGGTGCCCCTCGATGGTTGTTGCCCGGAAGTCATTCCGCGTCCCAATTGTTCAGTTACCGTCTCGATCATGCGCAACTGTTCCTCGGTTCCCTTCGCAACGAGAAGTTTTGTTTCCGCATGGAATTTCATCTCCGGCTTGGTTTTCGAGTCCATCATTTCCCACGTTGTCTTGATGGCGGTGGTGATGTCTTCGATCGAGTAGGCGGTCAGAAGATTGCTGAGCTGGTAAACTTGGACGGAGACCGGTTCCGGGTTGTCAGATACTGGAGGAGCCGAAGGTCTATCGACGTAAAAGAACCAAATTGAGGGTTCAGATGGAAGGGCGTCAGTGGTCTTAAAGCCCTTAGATTGGATTGCGCGCGTGTACTGATTTATCGACGGCCTGTTTGGCCCGCCAAAATCTCTTGCAGTTGCGATGTTTGTTTCAATCGTGCTGGCGGCGATCCTGGCAAAGAACAGTTTCGGGAGTGTAACATCAAAAACCTCCAAAGGCGGCAATTGCTCATCGGCGTACTCCGGAGGAATGATGACGTTCACCTTCATTCCAGCCTGTTTGTTGATGGCTTCGATGAAATTCGCCGGTGTGCCGCCGAGAAATCTCAGGTCGAAATGTTTCAGTGTCTCCTTCACCGGGATCGGTGCGCCTGTTGCAGGATCTACTGTGTATTGCTACTGAGCCGGACCTTGAATCTGTGGTTGTCGGGAGGTGGCGCGTTGGTTCTGTGCTTGCACCGAAACAACGAAGTAGCCGGCCAGAAAAAGTGCGGTGAAGAGTTTGGTTTTCATTTTTATAATCGTGTCCTTTCCCTGATACACGATGCCCACCATCAAACCCTGCAAAAAAAGTTCAGGCAATCACCGTTTCCGATCCCGGTGTGATTCGTCTCTAGTCGGAAACGCACGATTTCAAAATCGTCGTTCTCGCCCTCGTCCTCGTCGTCGAAATCC
>JBDNGP010000006.1:0-54488 GCA_041689265.1 Verrucomicrobiota bacterium | reverse complement strand
TCACCCGGCTTGTCCGTCGGTCTGAGCGTGATCTTGTTCCGGGCGTCGGGGCGCGTGAACTGGTCGGCCTTGAGCTCGACCTGCATCTGGCGCCCGAGAAAATCCATCAGCACGGCGATGCGTTTCCGCGAGCTGGAAACTTTGACGACTTCGGCGATGGAACCGGTGAACGCGCCTTCGGTGATCAAAACATCTTCACCGGGTTCGGGAAGTTCATCACAAACAGCCAGTTCGTCTTCACCCATCGATGCCTGCCAGTCTTCGATGATGTGGTCGTCGATGATCGGCCAGTTGTCTCCGAACTTGACGATGCCGCTGACACCGTTCGCGTAGAACACCGCCTTCACCTGGTTGAACCAGTTGAATTTTGCAAAAACGTAGCCCGGGAAGAGCGCCTCGGTGACCCACATCGTCCGCTGGCCGCGCGGGCGCTTGAACCGGACGCGCGGACAGAACACGTTGACGTTTTCCAGATCGCGCAGATGCGCCGCCGCAATGTGCTCGGTCTTCGGTTTGGTGCGGACGCAGAACCAGGCGCGGTCGCGCTTGGTCGGGTTCAACGACTCGAAACCATTTCCACCACCATTAGAGTTGTCAGACATTCCGGATGCGCTCACAGAAATTTCTCAGATCGGTTGTTTGAATTTGATCACACGTATTTATTTTACGAGGCTGCGCGGATCAGGCAACGGCTCTTCTCTCGAAGAGGTGCCGCGTGACTAACACACCGTCCAGCAGGTGAACCAGAAAAAAGCGGATTCACCGCGTGGCCTTCGCCAGATTGATTTCGACCGAACGGCCCAAGTGCAGGAAGTGCAGCCACAACCGCGTGACCGGCCGGCGGCACGTTCGTTCGAGCGCCTGTTGATACAGCTGCACCTGCGGCCTGTACCTCGCGATGCGTTCATTCAATTCATCGGGTGAAACGCGGTCCGACTTGAAGTCGAGAATCCAAATCTCGTTTTCACGGATCAACACCAGATCCGCGATGCCCTGTACGATGATCAGGTCGTCGGCACCCGGTCGGTCCGCCGATGGTTTTCCGGCGAACGCTTCGAGTTCCGTCTGTTTGAACGCGACGGTAAACGGTAGCTCCCGGCGGACTTGTTCCCGGTCTTCGAGAAATTTTCGCCCGACGTCGCCGTTCCAAAAGTCCGATGCTTTGGCGGTGTCGATCACGGCGGATTCGTCGGCGGAGAGGTGTCCTTCGTTTTCGAGCCGCCGCAGCTCCGAGGCGAGACCGGCTTCGGTGCCCGCCTGATCCAATCGCGTTTTCTGAAAGAACGTGTGATAGGCGATGCCCGCTGCTGCCGCAGACAACTTTCCGGGTTTGCCCGTCGGGAAGCTGCGAGTTCGGGAAAGCGCGGTTGATCCAGTGTCGCCGAACAGCGTGGCGCTCTCGTTGTCCGCCGGTGACTCGAATTGTTTTCGCAAACGCGTGACCGTCGTTTTGCCGTTCTTTTGAATGGCGTCGAGGAACGGATACTGAAACTCGATCCGCTTCCGAAGTTTCGGCAGATCGACCTGAAATGTTTTTGGCGTCGCGTGGTTTCCGACAGGTTCGGCAGGGGGTTCCAACGCAACCGTTTCGTCGGGTTGAATGGTCCGCCAGCTGAGCAGTTCGCTCGCACCGGATTCCGTTTCAAACCAATCAGGAGTTCCGCAGAACTCGGGGAGCAACGGTCCAAGAAAATCAAACAGCGAGCGCACGCCGAAAAGCTGCTGCCGGGTCAGTTGCGGTGTCGTTTTGAAATTCCAGTAGTTCTCGGGCCGGGTTTTCGGCGTGGTTCCCAGAAGAATCAGCCGGTCACACGCGCGCGTCATCGCGACGTAGAGCAGGCGCAGTTCTTCGGCGAGCGCGCGTTCCGTGCCCAGACTTTCGGCCTGGCGGATCTCAAAAGACGGATACGAGCGCGAGCCGTCGGGCAGCGTGATCATCGGACAGACACCGAGCGATTCCTCGACGTGGATGCCGGCGGTCGGCTGGTCGTCGCGAAAACGTTTGCCCAGATCCGCAAGCACCACGACCGGGAATTCCAGCCCCTTGCTCGCGTGAACGGTCATCAGCCGGACGGCGTTCTCGTGGGTCGCGGCGGCGGGCTCAGGACCACTGCCTTCGTCCTGAACCAGTCGGACGTATTCCAGAAAACGATGCAGCCCGCGGCCCTGCCAGGAATCGTATTGCTGCGCAAGTTCGAGCAGGCGCTGGATGTTTTCCTGCGCTTCGGCACCGTTGGGTTGCGATGAAAGCCACGGCAGATATTGTGTGGATTCAAGAATTTCTTCGAGGCATTGCGACAACGATCCGCGCCGCGCGAGAGCCCGCCAACGCTCGAACCGTTTCAGGAATTCACCAAGCTTTCCGGCGGTCACGCGGTTCGCGGATTCATGCTCGGATTCAACGCCGTTCAACTCGTGGAAACGGAGCAGGGCGGTCCAGAAATACGGTTCGCCGTGTGCAGCCACGCGGATGGCGACCAGTTGATCGGGATCGAGTCCGACGACGGGCGACCGCAGGACGGCGAGCAGCGGAATGTCCTGAAGCGGGTTGTCGAGCAGCGTCAGCAGGCTGACCATGTCGCTGATTTCGATCGCATCGAAAAATCCGCGACGGCTGGCGAGCAACGGAATTCCGGCGCGTGCAAAAACGCGGGTGTAGATCTCCGCTTTTCCAGACGTCGCCCGCAAAAGAATCGCCATGTCACGCCACTCAACCGGGCGAAGCGCTTTCAGGGTTCGGTCAAAAACCTGATGGTCCGAACGCACCATTTCAGACAAACGCCGCGCCGCGATCTGCGCCTCCTTCTCCGCGTTGCTGGAATCCTCGTCAACCGCTGAATCTTCAGCTTCGCCGGACTTCTTGGAACTCGTCAGCCGGTGGATCAATTCCACACGCGGGGAGGAATCGTGCGTTCGCGAGAGCAGCGCGCGGCCGGCCGGATCGCCAAATCGCAGGAACGCGGTTTCGTCGTAGCGGATGCTGCCGACCGGCTCGATCATCAGCGCGGCAAAGGTGCGGTTCACGAATTCCAAGATCGATTCGTGGCTGCGAAAATTGTCGGACAACGGGAGCACCCGGCCGTGATGGGGATCGGTCCGCCAGTCCTTCGCGTAACGCAGAAAAATGTCCGGACGCGCGAGCCGGAATCCGTAAATGCTCTGCTTCACGTCGCCGACCAGAAACCGGTTTGCGCCCGACCCGTCGCGGCTGAGCGCGGCGATGATCCGGTCCTGCGCCTCGTTGATGTCCTGATATTCATCGACGTAAATTTGGCTCAGCTTCTCCCGCCATTCCTGTGCCGCGACCGTCGGCCGATTGGTCTCGCGGTCCCAAAGCAGGCGCAGTGAAAACTGTTCCAGATCGCTGAAATCCATGCCCGCCTGCCGACGTTTGCGTTGGGCGAACTCTTTTGAAAATTCGGCGACCAGACCCAGCAGCGCGAGAACGTGCGGCTGCGCGAGTTTGAAATCCTCTTCGAGGGGATCGCTGTCCTCTTTTTTAATTTCCGCGAGCGCCGCGTAGAATTCGGCGGCAGTGAACACTGGCAAGATCGGGTCGCGGAACTTGCCCTTTGTGCCGCGCGGCCACGAGTCCTCGTTGTCGAGTTCGATGATGGACCGGAGCGCGGCGGCGAATTCCGTTCGCGAACTCGATTTGGAAAGCGGCGCCAGCAATCGCGCGCAGTTCGCCGCGACGACGTTTTCTTTATCCTGCGCTTCGAGAAGTTCGAGCCACTCGTCGCGCTGCGCGGAAACCGCCGTCACCAGTTCGGCTTCCCGCGCGGCCCGGTCAAATTGCTCCCAACGCGTGCTTTCGGCGGAAAGCCATTTCTCCGGATCGGGCAGGGTTTCCAGAAACCGGTGGGTCGAAACGACAAGCGCGGCGATGGAGTCGTCTTTTCCGTTGCCGTAGAGGCGGATGAAATCTCTGACGCGCGCTGACGGTTCATCCTGTTTTTCATAGTGCGCGTCGAGCAGTTCGCGGATCGTGTCATTGGCAAGCAACCGGGCTTCGCTTTCATCGAGCACGCGGGTTTGCGGGTCGAGACCGAGTTCCTGAAAATGTTCGCGGATGAGACGGAAACAAAAACCGTGCAACGTGCCGATGTGTGCGTTGTCGAGCAGCGCAATCTGTTCGGCGAGCCGGGCGTCGGACGGGGCGGCAGCAAATTTTTCGTTCAACGCCTTCCGGATCCGGTGGCGCATTTCGGCGGCGGCGGCCTCGGTGAACGTGACCATCAGGATTTCGTCCAGCGAGATCGCGCTGCCGGGATCGGTGATCTGGCTCAGGCAGCGGGCGACAAGCGTGCTGGTCTTGCCCGAACCGGCCCCGGCTTCGAGGAGCACGTTTCCGTGGGCGGAGATCGCCGCCTGCTGGGATGGGGTCAGCTGGCTCACGACGGCTCGGACGGGTTGGGAATTTCAATGTCCGCCTCGGTCCGACCGGTCGCCTTGGCGACGAGTTGACGATATCTGGCCGCTGACACTGTGCGCGGAATTGCGGCGCAGGATTTTTGGAAACCCGGAAAACGCCACAAACTTGGAAAATCCCGGCACTGCTGCGGTTTGACTTCCTGAACCGAGCAATTGCCGCCCTCGAGGAAGATGCCTTTGCCGTTGGGCTTGTCCTTGAGCGCCAGCCCGGACCGGTCGGCGTTCAGCCGGGTATGGCCCTGAATGAAAGCGTCTTCGGTCATTTTCTTGAACGTCGCAAGGGCGGGGATCTCAGGTCCGGACAGTTTTACCTGCCCCGGCCATCGGCAACAGGCGGTGCAGCGTTGGTATTCATAAAAGACCGGCATGGCGGCTTCATTTAAAGCGGGGTGAAAGGCCCGACAAGTTTTTCCCGAACACAATATTTCCCCGTAAAATAACTTGTTTTGAGTGCTTGACGCCCTCTGGGGGCACCACCATATTTCCCGGCTATTTTTACGTGCGCTAACCGTCCGATCTGATTACCCGAATATGCCTAAGTCCAAGGCTCTCCCGCCCCAATCCAAAGTTAAATCCAAGGCAACACCTGCGGCGCCAAAATCCGGCGCCGAAGCCCCGGCCAAGGCCAAACCGAAAAAACCGGCCGCTCCCAAGAAGGTGGCGACGCCGAAGGTCAAGGCTCCGACAACTGCAAAGATCCCGGCGAAAGCCGTGGGAGGTTCCAAGAAATCGTCCGGCAAGGCGCCGAAGGCGGCGAAGACCGGCGATGAGATCGAAACCAATGTTCCACGCATGGCTGACGAGGAGATCGCCAATATGGGCACCACCATCGCCAGCGATTCTGGAGTCGATCTGACTGAGAAGATCAAAGAGCTGGTCCGGCTCGCCCAGGAACAGGGTTACCTCACTTATAACGACATCAACGATGCGCTGCCGGAGAACGTGGTTTCAGCGGAAGACCTCGACGATATCTACGTGCGCCTCCGCAATCTGGAGATCGAAATCGTTGACCAAGCGGAAGTGGATCGCGTCAAACAGCCGGAGCGCGAGGAGCCAGATGAAAAGACCAAGCTCGATATTCTCGATGATCCCGTTCGGATGTATCTCAAGCAGATGGGGCAGGTCCCGCTGTTGACCCGTGAGCAGGAAGTTGAAATTTCCAAGCGCATCGAAGATGCCGAGAACGAGGTGAAGCGAATCATTTACGGATTTGGCTTCACGGGCAAGGAGCACATTGCCCTCGCCGAGAAATTGATTTCCGAACCGCCGAAGGAACGCTTTGACCGCGTCATCGTCGACAAGAAAATCGAAGGCCGGGAGTCTCACCTGAAGGATCTTCGCAAGCTGGTGAAGCTCGTGCGGGACATGGACACGAAAGTGGATTCCACTTACGCGTCCGTGCGTTCGGCGGCCGCCAGCCGGCGCGAGAAGGTTGAGAAGGAGTTTACCAAGCTTGACGGGAAACTGCAGCGCGCGTTCACAAAGTTTTACTACAAGCAGAAGGTGATCGAGGAAATGGCCCTCGTTGCCGAAAATATTCACGACAAGATCATCGCCAGTCGGGAAGTGATCGCCGAATGGAAGAAGCACAAGTCCTCCGCCACGACGGAACAGATCATCGGCGGCGAACAGAGCAAACTGGATGCTCTCGAGGAGTTCGTCCGCATGAGCTGCGAGGAATACCTCCGCGCCTACGACCAGTTGAAACACTTCTCCGCGAAGGCGCTCCAGGCCAAGACCGAGATGGTCGAAGCCAACCTGCGTCTCGTGATCTCCATTGCGAAGAAATACACCAACCGCGGTCTGTCGTTCCTGGATCTGATTCAGGAAGGCAACATGGGGTTGATGAAGGCGGTTGAGAAATTCGAATACCGTCGCGGTTACAAGTTCTCGACCTACGCCACCTGGTGGATACGTCAGGCGATCACCCGGTCCATCGCGGATCAGGCGCGGACGATTCGTATCCCGGTCCACATGATCGAAACGATCAACAAGCTCATGCGCGTGCAGAAACAGCTTGTGCAGGACTTTGGTCGTGAACCGACGCCGGAAGAAATCGCCGACGAAATGGACATGCCGGTCGACCGTGTGCGCGCCGTGCTCAAGATGGCGCAGCAGCCGATCTCGTTGCAGAGCCCGGTCGGCGACAGCGATGACACCAACTTCGGTGACTTCATCGAGGACAAAGCGGCCGAGAATCCGTCCGACATGACGAGCTACGCCCTGTTGAAGGAAAAGCTCGGCGACGTGTTGACGAGCCTGACCGAACGCGAACGCAAGGTGCTGGAACTGCGTTTCGGACTTGGCGACGGCTACAGCCGCACGCTCGAAGAAGTCGGCAAACAGTTCAAGGTCACCCGCGAACGTATCCGGCAGATTGAGGCGAAGGCGTTGCGCAAGATGCGTCACCCGACGCGGATCCGTCAGCTACAGGGCTTCCTCGAAAACGAGGAGCTGCTGGCTTAATCACTTTCAAGTGACCCCCGGCGATTGCGAAAGTGATCGCCGGTTTTTTGTGCCCACGAATCGACCAATGGAATTTTCGAACGCACGAACGCTCCCACCTGCGGCGGATCAACTCCCGCGTTGCGACGTGACCAAATCTGAAATACAAAGCACCGACATGCCCGATCCAACATCCTCGCCCTCTTCGGTTTCGATGTGGATCAAGGTGCCGCTCGTGGTCGCGTTCTTGGGCGTGGGCGCGTGGGCGTTTGTTCACTTCGACGGAAAGGTTCTTCTTCAGTCGGCGCTTGAGAAAATTGCGGAACTCGGAATCTGGGGGCCGGTCCTTTTCATTCTGATTTACATCGTTGCGACCGTTTTTCTCATTCCTGGATCTGTGCTCACCCTGGGTGCGGGCGCAGTGTTCGGCGTCGCCAAAGGGTCTATCGTCGTTTCGGTCGCGGCAACACTTGGAGCCACGGCAGCTTTTCTTGTAGGGCGATATTTGGCCAGAGACTGGGTCACGAAGAAGATCTCAGGCAACGAGACATTTACCTCGATCGACAAGGCCGTTGCGGATGAGGGCTGGAAGATCGTTGGGCTCACACGACTTTCACCGGTATTTCCCTTCACCTTGCTAAATTACGCATTCGGGCTCACGCGAGTTTCGTTGCGCGACTATTTTTTTGCGTCGTGGATCGGAATGATGCCCGGCACCGTGTCGTACGTCTATTTGGGCGCGCTGGCGAACGCCGGAATTCAAAGCGAAGGCCGCACACCGGGACAATGGGCGCTCCTGATCGTGGGGCTTCTCGCAACGATTGCCGTTACAGTCTTCGTGACACTTATTGCGAAGAAGGCACTGGGTAAGAAGATCGAATCCATCTGATCCACAATGGAAAACATTCGCGAATCACTCGCTCCCTGGGATGAGCACAACCAATCATTAGCCGCCAACGTCCACCCTTCAAACTGGGTGAACCCCAAGCCGTCCGGGAAATACAATTTGGTGGTGATCGGTGCCGGTACGGCGGGACTGGTCACCGCCGCGGGCGCTGCCGGTCTCGGCGCGAAGGTCGCGCTAATCGAGCGCCACCTGATGGGTGGTGATTGCCTGAACGTCGGCTGTGTTCCTTCAAAAAGTTTGATCCGTTCGGCGCGCGCGGCGAAGGACGCGCGTGATGGCGACCGGTTCGGGGTCCGAATCAACGGGACGGTTGAAATCGATTTTCCTGCGGTGATGGAGCGGCTCCGCAAAGTTCGGGCGGACATCAGCCAGGTTGATTCGGCAAAACGTTTTCAAGACCTGGGCGTGGACGTATTCATTGGAGACGGCCGTTTCGAGGATTCAAAGACCATCTCCGTGAACGGCGAGAAATTGACATTCAGCAAAGCCGTTATCGCCACCGGTGCTCGTGCGGTTGAGCCCGCGATCGACGGATTGAAGGAGGCCGGTTTCCTGACGAATGAAAACGTCTTTAACCTCACCGAGCTTCCGCGTCGCCTCGCAGTAATAGGTGCCGGCCCGATCGGTTGTGAACTCGCCCAGTCGTTCGCTTTGCTCGGATCGGACGTCACGTTGATTCACAACAAGGCGCACATTCTCGACCGTGAAGACCCGGCCGCTGCCGCAATCGTTCAGGAGGAACTGCTCAAGGACGGTGTGAAGCTCGTTTTGAATGCCCGCACGAAGCAGGTGAAGAAAACCGCCAGCGGAAAAGTTCTATATTACGAGAGGGACGGCGACACGCAATCGTTTGAAGTGAACGAAATTCTGGTGGGAGCCGGGCGCGCGCCGAACGTCCTCGGACTCAATCTCGAAGGGGTCGGTGTAAAGTTCAGCGAACGAAAGGGCGTGGTGGTCGATGATTTTCTACAGACCACCAACGCAGACATTCTCGCGGCGGGCGATGTGTGCATGAAGTGGAAGTTCACGCACGCGGCGGATTTCGCCGCGCGAATCGTGATTCAAAATGCGCTATTCTCCGTGGCTGGCCAGGGTCGCAAGAAGCTGAGTTCGTTGACCATGCCGTGGGCAACGTTCACAGATCCAGAGATTGCCCACGTCGGCTTGTATGAGCACGAGGCAGCACAAAGCGGCATTGAAATCGACACCTGGACTCAGTCCTTCGAGCATGTTGATCGCGCGATCACTGAGGGGGAAACTAACGGGCTTGTGAAGATTCACACGAAAAAAGGAACGGACGAAATTCTCGGCGCAACCATCGTCGCCCGTCACGCCGGAGAGATGATCAGCGAGATCAGCACCGCGATGGCCGGTGGTGTCGGGCTGGGAAAAATGGCGAGCGTGATCCACCCGTATCCGACGCAGTCGGACGCGATCCGGAAATGCGGCGATCAGTTCAACAAGACCCGGCTGACGCCGACGGTGAAAAGCCTGATGGCCAAATGGCTTTCGTGGAGGCGGTGAGGGTCGACTCCCACCCATGTTTTGCCGGTCATTCCTCTAAAATCGCGCAACACCCAAAACCCGCTTGCGTCCGACCATCCATCTTCCCATACTCTCTGCCTCGATTTTATGAGCAAGACACCCATTCGCGTTGCAGTCACCGGCGCCGCCGGCCAAATCGGTTATGCACTTTTGTTCCGGATCGCCTCCGGTGCGGTCTTCGGTCCGGACCAGCCGGTGATCCTGCACATGATCGAAATCGAACCCGCGCTCCCCGCATTGCAGGGTGTCTGCATGGAGCTCGACGACTGCGCGTTTCCGTTGCTGAAAGGCATGGTGCCCACCGCGAATCTCAACGAAGGATTCAACGGCGTGAACTGGTCGCTGCTCGTCGGCAGTGTGCCGCGCAAACAGGGCATGGAACGCAAGGATCTGCTCGGCATCAACGGCAAAATCTTCATCGGTCAGGGCCAGGCGATTCAAAAGAACGCCGCCTCAGACGTGCGCGTGCTCGTGGTTGGCAATCCCTGCAACACGAACTGCCTGATCGCGATGAACAACGCGAAGGACATGCCGAAGGATCGCTGGTTCGCCATGACGCGCCTCGACGAGAACCGCGCCAAATCCCAGCTCGCCGCCAAGGCCGGAGTTCACAACTCGCAGGTGACCAACGTGACGATCTGGGGCAACCACTCGGCGACGCAGTATCCGGATTTCTACAATGCCAAGATTGACGGCAAGCCCGCACCGGAAGTCATCGGTGACGAAGCCTGGTTGCAGGGCGAATTCATCGCCACGGTTCAGCAACGCGGTGCCGCAATCATCAAGGCCCGCGGCGCATCGAGCGCAGCCAGTGCGGCCAACGCGGCCATCGACACCGTGAAATCGATCATCGAACCGACCTCCGCCGGCAACTGGCACAGCGTCGGACTTTGCTCGGACGGCAGCTACGATTGTGAAGCCGGACTGATTACCTCATTCCCGACCCGCAACGTTGGCGGCAAGTTGGAAATCGTCAAAGGTGTCAGCATTAACGAATTTAGCCGTGCCAAAATCGACGCATCGTTGTCTGAGTTGAAGGAAGAAAAATCGCTGGTTGCCGAGTTGTTGCTGGGCTGATTTACCCGGCACGAGCCGTTGCGCCGGGCGACGGTTCGTGTCACATTGTTGCGTCCCGCGAGCGTCGGAACGCAGAAACGAGATTTGGAAAAATGGAAACGCACTTTGAATTTAACAGCGCTGAGAACGGCAGTCCCCGCAAGGTTCTGCAGGACGTTCGCGTGCTCATGCAGGACGTGGAGTCGCTCGTGAAGGGTGCCAGCCTGCGGTTCAGCGCGAAGTCCCGGGACGAACTCGACGTCGCTCTGGTAAAAATGAACGAGGCCCGCAAACGCCTCGAAAAGCAGGCTGCAAAAACCGTCGAGCACACCGCCGTCGTCGTTCGCAAGCATCCCTACGAATCCCTCGGAATCGCGTTTGGCGTTGGTGTCATTCTCGGACTGATTCTCGGTCGCAAGTAATCGTTTCCCGTCCCGTCCCGCAATTTTTTCATGGAACATCTCGCTTGCTTCATCGACCACACCCTTCTGAAACCGGACGCCACGGCCGCCGACATCAAAACTCTCTGCGCTGAGGCGATGGATCACTCTTTCTACAGCGTATGTGTCAATAGTTCACGCATCGCGCTGGCCTACACCGAGTTGGGAGATTCTGAGGTGCGTATTGCCAGCGTAGTCGGGTTTCCCCTCGGCGCGATGGATGCCGACGCCAAACGTTACGAAACGGAAATGGCCGTCGACACGGGCGCGAGTGAGATCGATGTCGTGATGAACGTCGGCCGGTTCAAGGATGGCGACGACAAATACGTTTTCCGCGAACTGCGCGACGTGGTCGAAGCCGCCGATGATCGCATCGTCAAAGTCATTCTCGAAACCTGCCTGTTGACGCCCGAAGAAATTGTTCGTGCCTGCCATCTCGTCGTGGAATCGGGAGCAAAGTTCGTGAAGACCTCCACCGGGTTCAGCAGCGGTGGCGCGACGCTCGATGTCGTGAAACTCATGAGGGAAGCGGTGGGTGAAAAATTTGGAGTCAAAGCCTCGGGCGGAATCCGTGATCGCGCAACCGCCGAAGCCATGATCGCTGCTGGAGCGACCCGATTGGGAACGTCCGCCGGAGTTGCGATCATGAACGCCGAAGCGAACGAATCGGGCTACTGATATCCGATCTGGCCGACGCAGGTTTGGTCCACCATCGGCCCGCTGATCTCTCAATGATTACCAGAACCCGTAGGGGCTCCCTGTTTATAGGAACCGGCACGTCTTCAAGGTAAAGCTCGGTGCGAGCGTGCAATTCACAAATCAAAATTGACCCGAGGCACAGGCCGCACCTACGGCGCTTGGTTTTACTTTCGCCAGTTTCTATAAACAGGTGGTTCCTACGGAACCGCGCGCGAATTTGAGGGACCGATCTGAAAGAGCAATGCTTCTCTATTCGCCGCATCAGGCCTTCCTTACTGCTGGTGCGTCTGCCTGATCTGCAGAAGTCTCTGGTTGAACTTTTCTTGGGACCGATACGCGGTTGGGAGTGACAGGAGACAAATTGCGACCAGGACCAATCCGAGACAGACCATGACCCGTGCTCCGGTCCGGGGCTTTCCGGTCATCCGGTATTTTCGCGACAGAACGAACGCACAGGCGGTGGCGACAACTCCGGACCCCAGGCCGAACACAGCGTGATCAAAAACCTGACCATCCAGAATCAGGCCGCAGGAGAATCCTGAGACAAGTGCAATTGCGGCAATGATTCGCATGATAATTCACGTCAATGACCCGTTGAGATATGTCGGCTCTTACCTCATCGATTGGATTGTCGCGTTGCGCTGTGGGCTTCGCCGGGTCAACTTTGATGAACCAGTTTCGCGACGAACGCGCCGTCGACTTTGTCGTCGGGCGGGAAGAGGGAGCGTTGTGATTTCAATTTGTATTCCGGGTTCGCTTCACAGAATTTCTCGATGACGTCTTCATTCTCGTCGGGCTCGATGCTGCAGGTGCTGTAGACGATCGTTCCACCGGGTTTCAGGAGTTGGGTTGCCCTCGCCAGAATTTGCAGTTGCTCCGCCTGAAGCCGTGCGATCTCTTCTTCACGAATTCGCCAGCGCAGATCGACGCGGCGGCGGACAACGCCGGTGTTGGAGCAGGGTGCGTCGATCAGAATTCGATCGAACAATTCGCCCCCGTTCTTCCGATGATTCTCCAGCTCGGCGGAAGTGTAGGGCTCAACCGCCGTGATGTGCATTCGTTTGCAATTCTCCACCACCACTTTGAGCCGGTTCGCGTCGATATCTGTCGCGACGATCTCGCCGTCGTCGTCGATCAGTTGCGCGATGTAAGTCGTCTTGCCGCCGGGTGCGGCGCAGAGGTCGAGAATGCGTTCCCCGGGTTGCGGGTCGAGCGTCTTGACTGACAGCAGAGTGCTGGGGTCTTGAATGTAGTAGTTGCCGTTTTCGAAGCTCGGGATCTTGGACAGCGGCGGATGGGATTTGAAACGGAAGACCAGATTTTCGGGCACCCAGTCGTAGTTGCAGAACTCGTAGTCCACGTTCTCTTCGCGCCAGGCGGTGATTGTTTTTTCGGGCAGCGCTCGAATCGGATTGAGACGGGCGAAAACGGACGGCGGGGTGTTATTCCATTCCAGCAAGGTCTGCAGATCTTCCGGCGTCATGTGCGTCTGCCAGCGTTCGACCAGCCATTTGGGGTGCGACCATCCAATGTTGGGCTGGGACGTTTTGAGAGCCTTCCATTCCGCAAGATACTTGTCGCGATCACGGATGCAGTTGCGCATGACGGCGTTGATAAAGCCGGTCTGGGTGGTGAACCCGAGGTCACGGGCGAGGTTCACACTTTCGTTCACGGCGGCGTGGTCGGGAATCCGGTCGAGGATCAGAAGTTGATAAAAACCAACCCGCAGGATCACACGAACAGGCGGGACCTGTGGCCGGCCTTCGGTAAGTTTTTCGATAAAGTAATCGAGGGTTGATTGCCAGCGGACAACCCCGTAGGTAAGCTCCTGAACGAGCCTTCTATCTTCGGCTTTTAAACGGGCATCTGACACGGCGTCTTCAAACAGGTCTTCGACAAAACCCTCCCTGTCGGCGTGCCGGGTGAGGACGGATACAGCAAAATGTCTTGGATTTTCAATAGGCACGCCCAATACTGCCCGTTTGGCCGAATTTCGCTAGGTTTTTAAAATTTTATGAGAGAAGAGCTTGAGAAGATGGTTTCCGCTGGAAAGCTGGGCCTGAAGCACGTCGATCCGCTGGTTGAACTGACCTCCAGCGGCTTTTGCACCCACCGTAGTTGGGGCTTCGGGAAGATTACGACGGTGGACACAGTGTTCGCCCGTTTCACGATAGATTTCACCGACAAACCGGGGCACCAGATGGATCTGGGTTTCGCGGCCGAATCGTTGAAGCCGATTCCTGCGGCGCACATCCTCGCCCGCAAATCGGCCGATCTGGAAGGTCTCCGGCGGATGGCCGCCTTGAACCACCTCGAATTGATCAAGGTCGTTCTGGACAGCTACGGCGGTCAGGCAACGCTCGACCAGATTCAATCCGTGCTCGTGCCCGACGTCATCGCCGATGACTGGCGGAAATGGTGGGAAGCCGCGCGTACCGAGATGAAGAGGGATGGTCACTTCCGGCTGCCGACCAAGAAGTCGGAACCAGTTATTTACACCGATGCCCAGATGTCCCTGCAGGATCGCCTGTCTTCGGACTTCCGGAAGGCCAAGGGGCTTAAGGCCCGCATCAACATTGCAACCGAATTGTTGAAAAGCATGGCGGACGTGACAGACAAGAAAGTCACCGTCGAGAAGATTGTTCAACTGTTGAACGATGACATCAACAGTCATCAACGCACCCAGCTGCCGACCGCAATGGAAGCGGTGTTCATCCGTGATGAACTGAAGAATGCCGTTGAGCTGCCGCGGATTGAAGGTGAAGTGGGTTCAGCGGACTTGTGGGCGATGGACCCGCAGCTTGAGGACGTGCTCGGCGGCATTCCCGCGACCAAACACAAGGTAGTGCTCCAGTCATTGAAGGACGCGAAACCCGACGTGTGGGTCGACATCGCCCTGTTCACGATGAATCAGGTGCCGGCCAAACAGGTCGGCGAGTGCGCGAACCTGTTGATCGCCGAGGAAAAAATGGACGTGTTGAAGGCGGCGCTGGTCAAGACGATCAGCCACCACACGGCCTCCACGGAAGCGCTGCTCTGGCTGGCGAAGGTCAAGGGCGGGGTGTACGACGACATTCTGGGTCCGGAGGTCTTTCGTGCGATGCTGACCTGCATGGAGCGTGATCAGTTCAACGAGAAGAAGTCCAACCGGCTGGGCGACTATATTCTCAAGGAAGCCACGTTGATGAAGCGCCTGATCGGCCGCGCCGATCTCGAAGTCGTCAAGGACCTGACCCGCGCCCTGCAGTTTTCGCCCGTGTTTGACGACATGGACAAACGCTCACTGCTGGCGCGGATCGTGAAGCTGTTCCCGAAGGTCCAGTCGCTCATTTCCAAGGAATCCACCCGGCAGGACATGTCGCTCATTGTTTCGTGGGAGAGCATCGAGAAAAAGAAGCGCGACTACGATGATCTCATCAAGAACCGGCTTCCGGCCAACCGGAAAGACATTGAGATCGCCCGCAGCTACGGCGACTTGCGCGAGAACCACGAGTTCAAGGCGGCCAAAGAGGAGCAGAAACGGCTGTCTGCCCTTCAGGCCACGATGGAAAGCGAACTGGACCGGGCCCGAGGAACGGACTTTGCAACGGTCCGCACGGATGTCGTCAGCATCGGCACCAAAGTCGACGTGACGGAGATGAGTTCAAACGAGAAGGAAGTCTATATGGTCATGGGGGCATGGGATTCCGATCCGGACAACAACATCGTCAGCTACCTGACACCATTGCCCCAAGCGTTGATCAACAAGCCCGTGGGCATCGAAGTGGAATTCAAAATGGGCGACAGCACGAAACGATATCGGATCGACCGGATCAGCCCCGCATTGTCGACCTCCACGGTGATCGACAATCCATTGGCGACCGTCGGCGAGTCGAACTAGTTGAATATGGATCTCAAGAGGCGGGCCTGCGGGTCCGCCTTTCTTTTTGGTCCGTTGAACCCAATCGAAAACTGCGCTACAAACGCCGCGCGTGGACCCGAACACTCCCAGTCTGCTGCTGTTGATTCCCGCCTACAACGAGGCGGCGCGGATTGGTCCGGTACTGCGCGAGTTCGCCGAACACTTCTCGAAAAAATATGACGCTCCGTTCGAGCTCGTCGTCGTGTTGAACGGCTGCCGGGACAACACTCTCGAAGTCGTCGAAGCGGTTGCGAAAGAGTATGACTGCATTCGTGCGCTGAATTTTGACGAACCGATTGGCAAGGGCGGAGCGCTGATCGAGGGTTTGAAGCTGGCGCGGCTTGCCGACCTGATTGGTTACGTGGATGCTGACGGCGCGACTTCGCCCGAAGCGCTGCGCAAACTGGCGGATCTGTGCCGTGGCAAAGTGGATTGCGTGATCGGCTCGCGTTGGATGGCCGAATCCGTCCTGCTGCAAAGCCAGACCTGGGTGCGACGAGTATTCAGCCGGTGCTTTCATGCGATCGTCCAAGTGTTGTTCATGATGAACATCAAAGACACTCAGTGCCCGGCGAAAGTGGTTCGTCGAACGGCAATCGAGAAGATTCATTCGGAACTGAGAATCGCCGATCTTTCGTTTGATGTGAATCTTCTCTACGCGCTTCACCGCGACGGATTCCGGATACTTGAAGTGGCCACGGAATGGACGGACAAGATCGGCTCGAAGGTGACCGAGAGCCTGCTCCGCTCCTCGCTCGTCATGTTTCTCTCAGTCGTCCGGCTTCGGCTTGTCTATTCACCGGTCTACCGTTGGCTCGCTCCGTTGCGTCCGCTGGAAAGCTGGATTTACGGAAAGCTCCGCGCGCCGGCTCCGCTGCCCGGTCCGGACAAGGAGAAAAGTTGACTCGAGGCGCGCTACCAGGTCAGCCGGTAGCTGGCGGAGATCAGCTGGACGTTCCACGAATAATTCCCGTTGTAGGCCGGGTTCTGGTTTCCGGTGATCGTGCGGTCGTCGTAGAGCACGAGTCCGTAAGCCAGCTCCACGGCGTTCTTTCCCCACGCGTATCCCACTGCCGTGGTGACGACGTTCTGGTTTGAATCCGGAATCGTGGGCGAGAACGTCTCGTCCGGCACGGGCGTCTGGTAATACTGATAACTGAACCGCCAGATCCATTGATCGGCGAATCGCCAGTCGCCGCCGACACCGAACGTAAACGTGTTCACCCAGTCCTGCGGAATCTCCGAGGGCACGAGTGGAAACGGCTGGCCGATGCTCAACGGGAGCGTGTCGAACTGTGAAAACTGCAGCCACTCGATGTCGGCACCGAGCCGGAGGTTGTCATTCACTTCGATTCCGTAGCTGAGCCCGACAATGTTGGGGAACGTGATGGAGCTTCCGAAAGCGGACTGCGCCTGTGCGGGGAATCCGGGAGGGATGTTTTCGAGTTCGAACGTTCCGTCGTAGTCGACCGTCATTTGCGAACGGTAGGTCACGGCGACGCGGTTCTTCTCGTTTATATGCCAGGTAAACCCGATGTTGCCGCCGACGCCGATGCCGTCTCCTTTTCCGTGCATGCCGCCGTCCGGCGCGGTGGGGAATCCGGGAATGAACCCCCAAGGAATACGTTGTTCAAGCGTCAGCTCCGACCATGTGACATCAAGGCCGACACCCACGCGGAACTGCTCGGAAATTTTCCAGGCGATCGTCGGATTGAAATTGATGGTCTTAAGTTCCGTGAAGTTTGGGGCACTGTAATAGAACGCACCGCTGGGTTCCCATTCGTTGGAAATGCCATAGGGCGAATTAACTCCGAGGCCGACCACGAACCGGTCGTCCTTGAGCGGGATCGAGGCGTAGAATGCGGGGAGGAACTTCCACGGATTGGTCGTGGTGGCGGTTCCCGAGGGACCGTTGTAATCGACGTTGTAATAGATGACGAGCAACGGCAGCACGGCGTTGATCCCGGTGACGTCGGTCAGATTGGCGGGATTGAAGGTGACGGCGGTGGCGTCGTCGACTTGTGCTATTTTTGATCCTGACCGGCCCAGTCCGAATGTTCCCGTCGGTGGATTGCGAAATCCTTCGGCGGCAATATTTGTTGAGACCAGGGCGATGGCGAGGCCAAGAGCAGGGGCGGGGTTGAAACCGCTCCCTCGCGGGTTGCCGGGGTGCATAGATTGATTAATCATGGTACGAACTTTGGAATCAAGGCTGAACTGTTTTGGAGACGTTCTTCAGACAGCCGGGAGGACCGTCGTTGAGCCGGATAATGACAATAAAAAGCTGTCCATAACTCCGTGTCTTGTTTATTGAATCGTCCATTGCAAGCAAGTTTGCCGCACTCCAGCGACCCGTTCATCCCTCGGAGGCGCAGCGATAAAAAAAGGTATGACCATCTCAGGGCAGCTGTTGTAGCGTCCTCCAGACGAGACTGAATATGGATAACAAAGCCGTAGCATCGGGGGGAGTGAAAGACAGTCTCATCGTTTGCCGCAACAGCCAAGGGGCTCAATTGCGGGCCACTCCGCTTCGCCTCACCCGGCACATTGTAGTCTTCGAAGTTTATAATCCCTACAGCATCGTCCAATTGTCGGAAGTCTTGAGCGAGTTTCAGATTTTTATTGGCGAGAAGATGATGTATTCGGGCCGGGCGGTGGTCAGCAACCTGTTGAACACCGGCATCATGCTGGTCTGCGAGGCGTCGCTGGACGAGGCCTGGCTGGACGTCGACATCTTCGCCCCGGTCCACCAAAAAGACCGGCTGGTCGCCGAGTTTACGGACTTCATCCGGGAGTGGGAAAAAATCTACCAGGTCATGCCCGCCTACAAGGTGGTGGTGTCCGACGTGCAAACATTTCTGGTTGATCTCCGACGATGGATGGAGCAGGTGGAACTGGGCGTCCGCTCCCAGCCGTCGGGCAACCGTCTCGAACTGGAAGTGGAGCTGATTCAAAAACTGGAACCGACCGTCTTCGAGGTGCTTGGTCCTTTGTTCGACCGGTTTGAACGGACCAGTTCACTCGTGGGCGAAGAGCTCCGGCCGGCGCACATCAGTTACGCGAAGCGCCAGCTGCATCCGCTCGTTTCGTGCGCGCCGTTTTTCTTTCGCAGCTGGCAGAAGCCCCTTGGTTATGCGGGCGACTACGAAATGGTGAACATGATGGTTCGCACGCCGTACGAGGGCAGCAGTATGTTCGCGAAAATGGTGAACAGCTTCTTTCTCAACACCCCGCCGGTGGTTGCCCATCGCAACCGGATTACGCAGATGTCGGACTTGCTGCAGGGCGAGGCCGAACGTTGTGCCGAGCAGGGGAAAGCAATGAATGTGTTCAATCTCGGGTGCGGTCCCGCGCAGGAGATTCAGCACTTCATGAAAAACTGCGAGATCAGCAACGACGTTGAATTTTTGCTGCTCGATTTCAATGAGCAGACTCTCGAATACACCAACCGGCAGTTGAGCGAAATCAAGAACGCCCGGAAACGGACAACGATCATCCGGACGATTTTGAAGTCGGTTCATCAGATCCTCAAGGAAGCGGGAAAACCGGGAGGCGATCTTCGGCGGGACTCATTTCAGATGGTCTATTGTGCCGGCTTGTTCGACTATCTTTCCGAGCGAATCTGCAAACGGCTGATGAACGTGTTTTACGACATTCTCGCCCCGGGCGGATTGTTGTTCGCAACGAACGTGGATGCGTCCAAACCGTTCCGCCTCTGCATGGAGCACTTGATGGAGTGGCATCTCGTCTGCCGGGACATGGACATGATGAAATCTCTGGTCCCGGACAAGGCACCACCCGAAAACGTCCAAGTCTGGGGGGAGTCCACCGGGGTCAACCTGTTCATCCAAGTGCGGAAACCAGCCAATGCAGAACAGTAGCGCCATCCAGGATGAAGAACTGCGGGAGGCGTATCGGGCATATGATCAGCAGGTCACCCTGAAGAATATTCAGACCGGATGTATTCTGGGCGTTCTGCTGATGCCCGCTGGATGGATACTCGACCGCGTGGTCTATGGGGATCCGGAGAACGCGCATCTCGTCGGAAATTTTCTGATCATCCGGTTTGTCGCCTCGGCGTTGATCGGGATCTTCTGGGCCATTGTGGTCTCATCATTTGGGCGACGGTTTTATCGCGAGCTTGGCGTCGGGCTGGCGATGATTCCCGCCGGTGCGATTGCGGTGATGATCCTGATGGCGGGAGGCGCAAGTTCGCCCTACTACGCGGGGTTGAACCTGGTCCTGCTCGTCGTCGGCTTTGTCGTGCGCTGGACATTTCGCGAGAGCCTTTCCGCAGTAATACTTGTTGTTACTCTGTACGTGGTGGTGTGCGTCCGCGTGGGCATCGAAAAACAGGAAATGCAGATGTTCATCAACAACATGTATTTCCTCGTGCTGACCGGCATCATCGTGGTGACGGGCGACTATTTCCGCAGCCAACAACGTGAACGTGAGTTCGCGTTACGTTTTGAAGTTGAGAAAAACCGGAAGGCGCTTGAAGCACAGAACAATCGACTGCGCGAACTCGACGAGGCCAAGAGCCAGTTCTTCGCGAATATCAGCCATGAATTGCGCACGCCGCTGACCCTGTTGCTCGCGCCGTTGCAGGGGCTGCGAACGGAAAAAAGCCATCTGTTCGACGATACCAGCCGCGAATGGCTGGAGACCATGAACGCCAACGGCATGAGGTTGCTGAAGCTGATCAACGATCTTCTCGATCTGGTCCGGCTGGACAGCGGCAGTCTCAAACTTCGGCGGGAACAGTTCAACGTGCCGGGCTTCATGCGTGGCCTGGTCAGCGCGGTAAACAAGATGGCGAAGGACAAGGGCATCGAGGTGGTTACGGCCATCGACCCCAACGTGACCGCCTATGGCGGCGACGAGGACAAGCTGGAGAAGGTGTTTCTCAACCTGATTTTCAACGCCATCAAGTTCACGCCGGCCGGGGGGAAGATCGTGTTCGGTGCGAAGCTGATCGGCGATTCGGACATGGAGTTCGAAGTGTCAGATACGGGGATGGGAATTCCAGAGGAACAGCTCAACATGATTTTCACGCGGTTCTGGCAGGCGGACATGACATCGCAACGGAAGTACCAAGGTGTCGGCATTGGACTGGCGCTGGTAAAGGATCTCGTCGATCTGCACGAAGGCAAAATTGAGGTCACGAGCAAGGAGGGAGAAGGGACAAAATTTCGGATTACGCTGCCGATCGTCAAGCAGGCCAAAGCGGAGTTGGCACCGGCGGAAACGGTGGGGCGCGCTGCGGAACCGGCCCCGGCTCCCACGGGTGCACGTTCGGAAGCCCAGTCCGAAAACCCGGACGAGTGGCTGTCCAAACTATACCGGCGGGCCGAGTTGTTTCCATCGATGACGTCCGTGAAGTCAACAATTCAACCTCTGGACTCGTTTCCGTTAACCGACCGACGTGCGCGATTGTTGATTGCCGATGATGAACCGGACATGTTGCGGTTTTTGAAATCACATCTGGGCTCTCACTTTCAGGTGCTCGAAGCAGTTGACGGGAGGCAGGCGATTGAGAAAGCACAGCAGTACGAGCCGGACGTGATCATCTGCGACATGATGATGCCGGAGGTGGACGGACTCGAAGTCTGCCGACGGTTGCGGGAACGCGAGGGCACCAAACACGTACCGATCTTGCTTCTGACCGCGCGTGCCGACGAGGAAACCAAGATCACCGCGTTGACCGCCGGAGCGAGTGATTTTCTGAGCAAGCCGTTTTCAACCACCGAGCTGCGGGTCCGCGTCACCAACCTCTGTGAGTCCCACCTCCTTCAGCGGCAGCTCGCATGGCAGAACAAGAAGCTCGAAGCCACACTGGAGCAGCTCAAGGAGACGGAAACCAGTCTGGTGCAATCTGAGAAGATGGCTTCCCTTGGCCGAATGAGCGCCGGCATCATTCATGAGATCAACAACCCGCTGAACTACGCGAAGGGCGCATTACACGCGTTAAAGAAGAAGAAGAAATTCCTCCCGGAAGAGGAGTGGCCGGACTTCGAAGAGATCATCACGGATACCGAGGACGGTTTCTCACGCGTCGCTGCGATCGTCTCCGACCTCCGGACATTTTCCCATCCGAACAACGTTGAGATGTCGCAGATAAACTTGCGTGACGTTTTCGAAACTGCACTGAAGTTCACGAGCCACGAATGGCGCGAGAAAGTAAAAGTCGAAAACCGGCTTCCTGCTGAGCTTTGCGTCATGGGCAACCGACACAAATTGGTGCAGGTCACTGTGAATCTCCTTCAAAACGCTCTGGACGCGCTTAAGGGTAAAGGGTTTTCTGACGATGAACGTCCGGCGATCACGATTGATCACCAGCACGAATCCGGCGCCGACCTGGTCCGCATCCGCGATAACGGTCCGGGAATGTCCGCCGAAACTGCCAGCAACATCTTTGAGCCGTTCTACACCACCAAGAAGGTTGGCGAAGGGATGGGACTCGGGCTGAGTGTTTGTTACCGGATCATCAGCGAACACGGCGGTCGGATTGATGTGCGGAGCGAGATTGGGAAATACTGTGAATTTACGTTGGAATTTCCAACAAACATGACAAACTGATTCAACTTATTAAGTTGGTGACCAAGGGACACGATGCAATTCTACGACTATAAAAAGTTCGCGATACTCTACGTTGACGATGAGGAAAAATCGCTGAAGTACTTTAAAAGGGCGCTGGAGGATGATTTCCAAATCCATACCGCGACTAGTGCTGCGGATGGTCTGAAGATTCTGCAGGAGCACGGTCGGAACATCGGCATCATCCTGACCGACCAGCGGATGCCTGACGAGACGGGGGTTGAGTTCCTAGAGAAAACCCGGCCGATCAACCCGAAAGCGATCCGGATGCTGGTGACCGCGTTTTCAGATTTGAACGCCGCGATTGATGCGGTGAACACCGGGGCGATTTACAAGTATATCACCAAGCCGTGGGAGCCTCAGGAATTTGAAATTACCCTCAAGCGGGCGATGGAATTTTATATCGTTCAGAACGACCGGGACATCCTGCTGCGCGAGAAGTTGTCCGCCCTCCACAAGATGGTCATCACGGATCGCGTCATCAGTCTGGGAGTGCTCGCCGCCGGGCTCGGACATCATGTCAGGAACGCCATGGTGGCGATCCGCACCTTCATCGATCTCGCCCCTGAAATGCTCTATCGTGAGCAGGCTGATCTTGATGAGTTGCGTCATCCCGAATTCTGGAACCTGTTCTACGGGAAAGTTCAGAACAAGGTGAAGTTCGTGATTGATCTGCTCGACGGACTGGACGAGGCCGCCACGACCGACAGATCTCCCGTTCGAGACCGCGTCAAGTTGCACGAGGTGGTCGCCGACCGGTGGGACGATTTCCGGAATCAGTTTGCCGAGGCCTGCCTGAACGCGGAGTTCCGGATTCCGACGGATCTGCCGGAGCTGGAGGTCGACAGAGCCAAGTTTTTCCGGCTGATCGATCTGCTGTTCCGCGATGCTTTGATCAGTCTGAATTCAGGAAACACCCTTTCCGTTGAAGCCCGGTCTGTGACCAATGGCAGCCCGGACCCTGAAATCAAGCTGACCGTTTCCGACAACGGCCCCGGACTGCCGGAGGACGCGGTGGCCTCGTTATTCGACCCGTTCTTCCTGCGCGCCGACAAGCCGCAGGAATACGGCATCAACTTGATGGCCTGTTACTTCATCATTTACCATCACGGGGGCCGGATCGAAGTCGACAGCCAGCCGGGCAAGGGTGTGAAGATGGACATCTTCCTGCCATTGAAGGCGAAGCCATTGGCGGCTGAAAACGATTCAAAAGATTTTTTAAACAAAGTCATGTTAAACGATCGGTTGTGGGAAAAGCTGCTCGCCACCACTTGATACGGTATTCATGAGTACTCATTTGTCCTCCAAAAAACAAAACCAGAATTCGGACCCCGGGGAGACCATGACGGTCTCGGCCAAGCCGGTCTTAATGGTCGTGGACGACGACGACGGCGTACGGCTCTCCCTGCGTGTCCTGTTCAGCTCAGATTATCAGGTGCTCGTGGCGGACTCCGGCATGCAAGCGCTCAGTATGTTGCAAAGCCATCCGGTTGATGTTGCGATCCTTGATCTGAACATGCCGGGCATGACCGGGATTCAGCTGCTGGAGAAACTCAAGCGACTCGATCCGTCCGTGGAGGTGATCATCCTGACAGGGCAGGGAAGTCTGGAAACGGCGCGGCAGGCCCTGAGTCTCGGTGCGTTCGCGTATCTGACCAAGCCCTTCGAACTGAAAGAGGGCCGTGAAACGGTGATTCATGCGCTGGACCGACGGCGTCAGACATTGATCTGGCGTGCCTTGGAACGGGAGCTTCAGCAGCGCAAGACCGAGCAGGAACTCGCCCGGGTGAAGAGCGAGATTTACGCGTCTGTCATCCACGACCTGAACAGTCCGCTTACGGCGACCATCGGTCTCTTGGAACTGCTGCATTACGACGTCGACGAGGCACGGCATTCCGGCGAACTCGACCTGAAACAGGTCTGGCAGAATGTGCAGGATGCCCGCACGCAGATTGATTTTTGCGCAGCCATCATTCAACGCTATTTGAGGGACATGCGTCGGCCTGACCAACAGCCGGTCTCTGCGGATCTCGCGATCGTGCTGGGTGATTTGAAGCGCATGATCCGGGTGCACCCCGGCGCGAAGACGAACCAATGTGTTATTCACATTCCGGACGAGCCGATTCTGGTGCGGGCGAACGGGCTCGACCTGTTGCAGGGCCTCATCAATCTCACATCAAACGCGTTGCAGGCGTCGGAGAACAAGCTTCACGTGGAGGTCTATTGCCGTCACCTGCCGGAGGATCAGACGCTGCGCGAATTGCAGTCGACGCCGAACGACACGTTTCTCTTCGGAGAGCGCCTCGCGGAAGGGGCCCCAATGGTCTCCATCACAGTTCAGGATGACGGTCCCGGAATTCTGCCTGAAATGTTGAACAAGGTGTTTGACCGGTACTACTCAACCAAGGAACGAGGCAACGGAACGGGGATCGGGCTCTCGGTCGTCCAGCGGGTGTTGGACGAGAACAACGGCGCGCTCCACCTCCACAGTGTCCCGGGCGAAGGCACCGCCTTCACGGTTTTTCTGCCGGTCGGTTGACCGGCTACGCTTCGAGCGCCAGCAGCTTTTCCGCTGCATCCTCCCATCTCGCACCGAGAAATTTCAGCTGCTTTTCAATATCGGTCAGCTCCATGTTGATTTCCCTGGTGCGGCCACCGTTTTTGTATGTTTCCGGGAGCTCCAGTTCGGCCACCAGCTCGCCCCGACGTTTTTCCGAGGCCTGAATTTTCGCCTCTAATTCTTCCACCAGCATCTGCTGAACCTTCTTCTCGCCCGAACCGGCCAAGCGTTGTTCCGCCTTCAACTTGCGAAGCTCCTTTTTGCTGAGACCCGTCTCGTTGCCGGGTCGCGCCGGTGCGGCGGCCTGCGGTCGGGAGCTCGCGTTGGGGGCGAGTGTCTGCGACGTTTTGCTCAGGTAGTAATTGTAGTCGCCGGGGTAGTGCATCAACACGCCGTTGTCCACCTCGACCACGTGATTGGCGATCTTGTGGATGAAATGCACGTCGTGGCTGATGAAAATCAACGTGCCGTCAAACTGCTTCAACGCGTCGATCAACGAATCAATGCTCGGAATGTCCAGATGCGTTGTCGGCTCGTCCATCAGCAGCAGGTTCGGCGGATTGATCAGCAGTTTGGCCAGCGCGACCCGGCTCTTCTCACCGCCGCTCAACACTTTGATCGGTTTGAACACATCATCTCCGCTGAAGAGAAACGTTCCTAGCAGGGTGCGGACGTGTTCTTCGGTGAATCCGACACGCCGTTTCACACCCAACACCTCGGCCAGCACGGTGTTGTTCGTGTCCAGAGTATCGGCGCGATACTGTGAAAAATATCCGGCTGAAACGTTGTGCCCCAGTTTGCGCTCGCCCGACTGGATCGGGACCGCTTCGGCGAGCAGTTTTAACAAAGTTGATTTGCCCGCGCCGTTCGGTCCGACGAGGACAATCCGCTGCCCGCGCTCGGCCTTGAATTCCATTCCGGCATAGACCACGTTGGAGCCGTAGGAGTGATCAATGTTTTCAAGCTGGATGACCTTCTGCCCGCTTCGTTCCGGTTGTGGAAACCGGATCTTGACGTTCTTACGGTTCTCCTCCGGCAGCTCGATTTTATCCATGCGCTCGATCTGCTTCATCTTGCTTTGCGCCTGGGACGCCTTGCTGGCCTTGGAACGGAAGCGATCGACAAACGTTTGCAGCCGCTCGATTTCCTTCTGCTGATTTTTGAAGACGGCCAGTAGCTGAGCCTCGTTGGCTTCGCGTTGGACGAGGAACGAATCGTAGTTTCCGTTGTACTTGAAAATGCGCCGCGCACGAATTTCCACGATGCCGTTCACCAGCTGGTTCAGGAAATCGCGGTCGTGGGAAATCATCAGGATGCCGCCGGGATAGCCCTTCAGATATTCGCGAAACCAGTTCAACGAATAGAGATCGAGGTGGTTGGTCGGCTCGTCGAGCATCAATAGGTCGGGTTCCTGCGTGAGCAAACGCGCGAGGTGGGCGCGCATGACCCAGCCACCGCTCAGCTCGCGCGTCGGCCGGTCGAAATCGCTCACACGAAAACTCAACCCGGCGAGAATCGTCTTGGCCTTTGCTTCGAGCTCGAACCCGCCGAGTTCGGCATAACGCGTGTGCGGGTCAAAATGTTTGTCGGGATGTTCGAGAAAGAATTTGTCCGGATCCCTGATCCAAATGCGGGCTTCCGCCATTTCGGGCGAAACGGCGAGAGCAAGGTCGAGCACCGTTTCGTCGCCGACGGGTGCGCTTTCCTGCGGGAGAAATCCGACGATCACGTTGCGCTCACGCTGGAGCTGCCCGGCGTCCTGCTCCTCCTCGCCGAGCACCAGTTTGAACAGGGTCGACTTGCCGGCGCCGTTGGGCCCGACCAAACCGATCCGGTCGCTGCGATTGATTTGCAGCGATACATCTTCAAACAAAGTGCGTCCGGCATAAGCCTTGGCGAGACCAGCGAGTGTCAACATCGGCGGGATCGTGCCGAGAAGTGAGTCCGCGTTCAAGAGGAACCCGCAGGCGAAATCATCAGACTGTCTGGTGCATTGATGGACAGTCCGTAGGTGATTAAACGTTGAAATTTCAATGAGTTACGCGTGTTTCAAACGCCGGTTGATCAATAATTCCAATCGTTGCCACAAATCTTATTTAGAATAATTCTAATTATTGACAGCCTCGTTTCTGTTGTTAGCGTGTCTGGAAATGAGCGACACCAGATCATTGGCGGCAACCGATCAGCAGCTGAATGACAGGCTGCACACCAGCGGGTTTCGGTTCACGCCGCAGCGTCAGCATGTCTACAACGTGTTGATGGAAACACGGGATCACCCGACGGCGGATCAGGTGTTTATCCGGTCAAAAGAAGTGCGGCCGGAGATCTCGATGGCGACCGTTTACAACTGCTTGGATGCGCTGGTGAAGAGCGGTCTTGTCCGACAGGTTTCGCTCGACCGGGCGGCGACGCGTTACTGCCCGAACATGACCGAGCATTGTCATTTTCATTGCACTGATTGCGGTAAGATTTTCGACATCGATCTGGACAGCAAGCCGACGGTTCCCGAGGCGAAGCTGCCACGCGGTTTCAAGCCCGACCAGATCGAAGTCTCCATGCGGGGGCATTGTCCCGACAAGAAGTGCGCCGAGCACAGGAAGAACTAACCATTTGAATTTGATAAAATGAGTGCAGCAACAGACACCATCGACGGTTTTGTTAAGAAGGAATACAAGTACGGCTTCATCACCGATATCGAGGCGGACTCGGCTCCTCCGGGGTTGAACGAAGACACCATCCGCTTTATCTCCGCCAAGAAGAAGGAGCCCGAGTGGTTGCTCGAATGGCGGCTGAAAGCGTATCGGCACTGGTTGACGATGAAGGAGCCGAAATGGCCACACGTGGAATATCCACCGATCGATTTTCAGGACATTATCTACTATTCGGCGCCGAAGAGTCCGACCGACGGACCGAAGAGTCTGGATGAGGTAGATCCCAAGTTACTCGAAACATACGAGAAGCTCGGCATCCCATTGCACGAACGCGGACGTCTGGCGGGTGTCGCGGTGGACGCGGTGTTTGACAGTGTTTCGGTTGGAACCACGTTCAAGAGCACGCTCGCTGAAAAGGGTGTGATCTTCTGCTCGATGTCCGATGCCGTTCACGAGCATCCCGAGCTCGTGAAGAAGTATCTCGGGTCGGTCGTGCCGATCACCGACAACTATTATGCCGCCCTGAACTCGGCGGTCTTTACCGACGGATCGTTTTGTTTCATCCCGAAAGGCGTTCGTTGTCCGATGGAGCTTTCGACCTACTTCCGCATCAACGCTGCGAAGTCCGGTCAATTCGAACGCACGTTGATCATTGCCGAAGAGAAGTCGCACGTCAGCTATCTCGAAGGTTGTACCGCTCCGATGCGTGATGAAAATCAATTGCACGCAGCGGTGGTTGAACTCGTGGCGATGGACGATGCCGAGATCAAATACTCGACCGTGCAAAACTGGTATCCCGGCGACGAAAACGGTGTTGGTGGCATCTACAATTTCGTGACCAAACGCGGCATGTGCAAAGGTGCCAACTCCAAAATTTCCTGGACGCAGGTTGAGACCGGTTCAGCGATTACGTGGAAGTATCCGAGCTGCGTGTTGCTCGGTGACAATTCCGTCGGCGAATTCTACTCCGTTGCGTTGGCCAGCTTGAAACAGCAGGCGGACACCGGGACGAAGATGATTCACATTGGCAAGAACACTCGCAGCACGATCATCTCAAAAGGCATTTCAGCGTCGCGCGGTCAGAATAGTTATCGCGGACTCGTCGAAGTGCGCAAAGGCGCGACCAATGCCCGGAACTACACGCAGTGCGATTCTCTGTTGATCGGTGATCAATGCGGTGCCCACACGTTCCCTTACATCGACGTGCGGAACACCACCGCCCGCGTCGAACACGAAGCGACCACGTCGAAGATTGGCGAAGACCAGATTTTCTACTGCAACCAGCGTGGCATCTCCACGCAGGACGCCGTGAACATGATCGTCAACGGCTTCTGCAAAGAAGTGTTCAAGGAACTGCCAATGGAGTTCGCCGTTGAAGCCCAGAAACTCCTCGGCGTCAGCCTCGAAGGCAGTGTTGGGTGATTTTTGAGTTGTGAGTGATGAAGCCGAAGCTCTATCTCGAAGGCCCCATCCCTAGCTATTATGTGGCGCGCCCCAGCCGCGACATTGTGGTCGCCGCCCAGCAGCAACAGACCCGGGATTGGTGGGATTACCGGCATGGATTATTTGACATTTATGTGTCCGAGATCGTGCTGGAAGAGATTGACGAGGGCGAAAAGGCAATGGCACGACAACGCCTTGATTTGGTAAAACCCTTCCCAATGCTCAGCATTACGAATGACGTGGTGAATCTGGCCCGGGCGCTTGTTGATGAAGGGCCGTTGCCGAAGAAAGCGGCGCGTGACGCGGCACACATCGCGTTGGCTGCGGTGCACAAGATCGACTTTTTGCTGACGTGGAACTGCCGGCATATCGCCAACCCGACCATGCTACGGCGCATCGCCTTCGTGTGTGACCGGCGCGAAGTGACCGCACCGGTTATTTGCACGCCCCATGAACTTTTAACCGACCTGATTTATGAAGACGAAAACTAGTGAGGACCCCGTCCTAGCCGAGGTTCACGCCGTGAAGGATCGTCTTGCCGCCAAGTTCGGCTATGACATCGTCGCCATGCTTGGGGACGCGCAACGGCGGCAGGCGAAGAGCCGCCGCCGGGTGGTGGACCTGAGTGGGACCGCCAAAACTCGCCGTGGCAAACGAACGACGGCAATCTCCTGAAAAACTGACAAATGACCATGGTCGAAATTGTCCGAACCAATCTGTGTTCATCTGTGCAAATCTGTGGTTAAGACCAAAATTTTTTACATCCGAAATAGAAAACTGAAATGAGCAAACCATTCCTCCAGATCAAGAACCTCCATGCGGGAGTTGAAGGACGTCAGATCCTCAAGGGCCTCACCCTTGAGATGAACCCCGGCGAAGTCCATGCCATCATGGGCCCAAACGGCAGCGGCAAGAGCACGCTCGCCTCGATCATTGCCGGCCGCGAAGACTACAAAATCACCGAAGGCGAAATCATTTATCAGGGCGAGGATCTCTTGGAAATGTCGCCCGAAGACCGCGCGCACAAGGGCGTCTTCCTCGCGTTCCAATACCCGATCGAGATCCCCGGCGTGAACAGCACCTACTTCCTGAAGGCAGCGCTGAACGAAAAGCGCAAAGCCAACGGCCAGGAAGAACTCGATGCCATGGACTTCCTCACGCTGGTGAAGGAGAAAATGAAAATCGTCGAGCTGCCGGAAGACTTTTTGAAACGCCCGGTGAACTCCGGGTTTTCCGGGGGTGAAAAGAAGCGCAATGAAATTTTCCAGATGGCCGTGCTCGAACCGACGTTGGCGGTGCTCGACGAAACCGATTCCGGTCTCGACATCGATGCCCTCCGTATTGTTGCCGAAGGCGTGAATCACTTGAAAGGCCCCGACAAGGCGCAGCTCGTGATCACGCACTACCAGCGGTTGCTCGACTACATCATCCCGGATTTTGTCCACGTGCTTTCCGACGGAAAAATCATCCGCACCGGCGACAAGAGTCTCGCGCTCGAACTCGAAGAAAAGGGTTACGACTGGATCACCAAGGGCGAACCGGTCACCGCCTGAACCTGCGCACAGCCATGACACCGACCATGCCAGACGTCATACCAGACACGGACCCGCGACTCACGTTGTTTAGCCGATTCGAGCAGGACTCCGCGCAGCCGAAGTGGTTGATGAACATCCGCAAATCCGGCCTCGCGCGCTTCTCGGAAAACGGCTTTCCCACGCTTCGGGACGAGGATTGGAAATATACCAATATCAAAGCCATCGCCGAACTGCCGTTCAAGCCGGTCACCGAACTGCCGGCTTCGCTCCCGACGGCAGCTGATCTGGAGAAATTTCATTTTCTCAAAGCCAGCCAAACCTTGCTCGTCTTCGTGGACGGCCAGTTCGCGCCAACACTCTCGAAGCTGCCGCCAGCGCAGAAGGGGGTCTTGATCACGACCATCAAGGAGGCGTTGACCAAGATGCCGGAGTTGATCGAGCAAAAGCTTTCGAAACTCTCGACCGTGGACGCGAACGGATTCACCGGATTGAACACCGCCTACTTTGAAGACGGCGTGTTCATCCACGTCGCTGCTAGTCAGACGGTTGAACAGCCCGTGCACGCACTGTTCATTTCCAGTGGCAAGGAAGCCGGTGCCACCGCCAGCACGCGCAATTTCATTGTGGCCGAAAACTCCAGTCACGTGACGTATCTGGAGAACTACGTGAGTCTCGGTGAGGCCGCGACGTTGTCCAATGCGGTCAGTGAGTTTTTCGTGGGCGACAACGCGCACGTCGAACATTTGAAATTTCAGGAACAGGACACCAACTCGTTCCACATCGCCGGTCTTTATTCGGAGATCGGTCGCGCCGCGCGGGTGTGGTCGCACTCCATTGCGCTGGGCGCTGCGCTTTCGCGAAACAACATCCGCACCCGGTTGAACGGACCAGGTTTGCAGGCGGTGTTGAACGGTCTTTACCTCACGCACGGGAAGCAGCTCGCCGACCATCACATGTTTGTTGAGCACGCCGCGCCGAACTGCGACAGCCACGAGTATTTCAACGGCATTCTCGACGACGAATCGCGCGGTGTGTTTCACGGCCGCATCTTCGTTCATCGCGTGGCGCAGAAAACAGATGCGAAACAGACGAACAAGAATTTGCTGCTCTCGGACAACGCGCGGGCGAACACCAAACCACAGCTCGAAATCTACGCCGACGATGTGAAATGCACGCACGGAGCGACGGTCGGTCAGATGGACGACAAGGCGATCTTCTATCTGCGCGCCCGCGGTTTGCCGCTGGAAGTTGCGCGACGCATGTTGATGCATGCCTTCGCCGGTGAAATCATTGAGCGCGTCCAGCACCAGACCATCCGCGAAGAACTCGACGCGATCGTCTGGGATCGGCTCGAAGAAAAACTGGCGACAACCAACTGATTTAGAACCACAGATGGCCGCAGATGAACACAGATTGAAGCATCAGTTCGGGGATATCGGACGGCGTGGAGGCTGGTCCGCAGCATTCCTAGCTGCGCAGCCGGTGGCGAAAGGCATTTCATATCTGTGTTTATCTGCGGCCATCTGTGGTTAGAATGTTTCCATGTTCGATGACCTGACAGACTTGTATCAGCAGGTGATTTTGGACCACAGCAAGAGTCCGAGGAATTTCCGTGTCATGGCGGACGCGAACCGGACGGCGCAGGGACACAACCCTCTTTGCGGCGACAACATCCAGCTGTTCCTAAAGATGGACGGTGACGTGATCCAGGACATCAGTTTCCAGGGATCCGGTTGCGCGATTTCCAAGGCGTCCTCATCGATCCTGACCGATGTCTTGAAAGGCCGATCGAAGGACGAAGTGAAAGAGTTATTTGAGAAAGTGCGCGAAATGGTCACGTCTGGCAAAACGCCCGAAGGAGATCTTGGAAAATTGGCAGTGTTCACCGGCGTGCACAAATACCCGGCCCGCGTGAAGTGCGCGATCCTGCCCTGGCACGCCGCGATGTCGGCGATAAGCGGCGATGGCAAAGTGATTTCAACCGAATAGGATTTATTATGACAGGAACAGACATAGTTCAATTGAGCCGCGACGTTGAGGCGTCGATCGTGCCGGTGGGCACCAAGGTGACCCTTTCACAAGGCGAAGAGGCCCGCATCACGCAGGAGCTGGGCGGCAGTTACACCGTCATCGTCAATGGCAACATGTTCCGCATCGACGGCACGGACGCCGACGCGCTTGGCAAGGAAGTGAAGTCGGCGAACATTCGCGCCGGCTCGGACAAACCCGCCACCGCCGAGGAGGTCGAGAAACACATCTGGGAACAGATGCGAACCGTGTTCGATCCCGAGATCCCGGTGAATATCGTGGACCTTGGCCTGATCTACGATTGCACCGTCGACAAGATTCCCGACGGCGATTACAGTGCCAAGGTGAAGATGACTTTGACCGCACCCGGTTGCGGCATGGGCCCCGTTCTCCAGCAGGACGTGCAGAACAAACTCCTGTGCATCGAGGAGATCGACGAAGCCGAAGTCGAGCTCGTCTGGGAACCTGCTTGGAACCAGGGCATGATGACTGAGGCGGCCAAGCTTCAGTTGGGACTGCTTTAAGAGCCACGGATGAACACAGATGAAACACGGAGTTGTTCACCACGGAGGCACGGAGAACGCGAAGAGAAGTTGTCATCAGTTCTCCGTGGTAATTTTCTGATCTGTGTTCAATCCGTGTTCATCCGTGGCTAAATAAAAAGAATGGAAACGTTAGAGAAAATTGATTGGACGAAGTTGCGCGAGGATTTTCCGATCCTCGATCAGCAGGTCTATGGGAATCCGTTGATCTTCTTCGACAGCGCCGCGTCGAGTCAGCGACCGCGACAGGTCGTGGACGCGATTGTGAATTATTACGAACGCGATCATGCGAATGTGCATCGCGGCATTCACGAACTGAGCAACCGGGCGACGGCGGCTTTTGAAAGTGCCCGTGATCGCATCGCGAAATTCATCAACGCACCGAGTGCCGATGAAGTCATCTTCACGCGAGGCACGACGGAATCGATCAACTTGATTGCGGCCTCCTGGGGTGGCGCGAATCTCAAGCCCGGCGATCAAATCTTGCTCACGGAGATGGAGCATCACAGCAACATGATTCCATGGCGGTTGATCGCCGAGAAGACCGGTGCGGAAGTCATCTATCTGCCGGTGACCGGTGACGAAGGTTTGCTGGATCTGGGTCGACTCGATGAGTTCCTGACCGAACGCGTGAAGTTGTTCAGCATGGTTCACATCTCGAACAGTCTGGGCACGATCAATCCGGTGAAAGAACTTTGTGCTCGTGCCCGTGAACTGGGTGTGGTGACCGTGGTCGATGGAGCGCAGAGCGCTGGTCATTGTGTGGTGGATGTGCAGGACATCGGTTGTGATTTCTACGCGTTCTCCGGTCACAAGATTTGTGGTCCGACCGGCATTGGTGCGCTTTGGGGACGACTTGAGATTCTATCCAACATGCCGCCGTATCACGGCGGGGGCGAGATGATCGAGGATGTGAGCTACGACTCCGTGCGGTATAAACAACCGCCGCATCGTTTCGAAGCAGGAACGCCCGACATGTCCGGCGCGGTAGGACTCGCAGTGGCGATGGATTACCTCGATGCGATCGGGCGTGACGAGATTTTCAAACACGATCAGGATCTAGCTGAATACACCTATGCGCGCTTGAGTGAGTTCGAAGGCATTCGTTTGTTCGGTCCAAAAACAAATCGCGCCGGGCTGGTGAGTTTCGCGTTGGGCGATGTTCATGCGCACGATCTGGTCACGCTCGCCGATCAAAAGGGCGTGGCCTTGCGTGGTGGCCATCATTGCACACAGCCGTTGATGAAAAAGCTCGGCGTGCCGAGCACCACACGGGCGAGTTATTACTTTTACAACACCAAGGAAGAAGTCGATCGCTTCATCGAAATTCTCCACGGAATCCAGAAGTTTTTTGCCTGATTATTTTTAGCCACGGATTGAACACAGATTAAACACGGATGCTGAAACCTGAGATTCTTCATGCTGAAGTCACCGAGAAGATCATTGGTGCTGCATTTGAGGTTTACAGGGCGCTTGGATACGGATTCTTGGAGAATGTTTACCAACATGCGTTGCAAGCCGAGTTGGTGGAACTGGGGTTGAAGGCTGAAACTGAGAGGCCAATCAAAGTAAGTTACAAAGGCAAGATTGTTGGGGACTATCGAGCTGATTTAGTTGTGAATGAGGTGGTGGTCGTCGAGTTAAAGGTCTCCAGGAACTACTGCTCTGATGACGAACCCCAGCTATTGAACGAATTGAAAGCCACAGGTACGAAGGTTGGGCGTTTGATCAATTTTGAGAGAACCAAAGTAGAGTTTAAGCGGATGGTTTTTTAGACGGATGAACAAGCCACAGATGAAACACAGATTGAACACGGATCACGAGGAATCCAGTTTCCAAAAATCCGTGTTTCATCCGTGTTTCATCCGTGTTCAATCCGTGGCCAAATAGAGAGTATTTATGATGACGACAGATGTTTCAATTGAATCCCCGATGAAGGACATGCTTGAGGCGTTCCCTGGAGCGCAGCGTGCCTTGTTTCGGAAGTATCACATCGGCGGGTGCAGCAGTTGCGGGTTTTCGCCGGACGAAACTCTGACTGCATTGTGCGAACGCAACGGCGGATTGAATGCCGTCGAGGTGTTGCAACAGATTCGTGAGAGCCATGAGGAAGACGCGCAGATTCTGATCGATCCCAAGGAATTGAAGGAACTACGCACCACCGATTCAACCGTGCGTCTGCTCGACGTGCGTGCGCGTGAAGAATTTGAAGCGGTACACATCGATGGCTCGCAATTGATGGCGCAACCCGTCGTGCAGGAGATCATGGCCGACGGTTCAAATGATCGGCCGCTGGTGATCATCGATCACCAGGGTAAGACCTGTCTGGATGCGGCCGCGTACTTCATCGGGCACGGCCTGAAGAACGTCCGGGCACTGCGAGGCGGTCTGGATGCGTGGTCACAGGATGTTGATCCCAGCGTGCGGCGTTACAAGCTGGGGTGATTTTTAAACCACGAATGGACACTAATTGACACGAATGAGGAGGGGGCATGAGGAATCTGTGGAGAACCAAATGGAAGTGGATTCTGATTGGAGCCTTCTTGTTTTTTCCGCTGCTCGCTCTCCTGGTTCAGCCCGTATTTTTTCCGTGGAGTGAACTGAATTGCCGTCATCAGGACGTTGATATTAATTCAGGGAAACTGAAGTTTTCCCGATACATTTTCTTCATCATGATCTCTGAGAAGGTTGAAGACTCGGAACTATCCAAAGTTCTTCGGAAATCGGGACACGAGTTCGCTTTGCCTGAATGGTACAAGGTGAACACTCTGTCTCCCGGGCTCCATAATTCTCCACACTATTTTTTTCACGGCGCGATTAATCAGATTCGGATGCTGAGCTTGTGGTGGGAACTTGAAGATGTTCCTGAAGCGATTCAGGCCAAAACTGCTGCAGACGTTCTTGCTTTGTGGAAGTTTTCTGGTGGCGATTCGTTGGCCAAGTACTATATCGATGGACTCCCTTTGGGTGAAACGGAGGACTTCAAACAACAGGTCTTCGAGTCCGTTGCTCGATTAGAAATTCCCCAAGTGAGCACAAATGAAAACCGAGTAATGCTCACTATAGGGCTTCCATCTGGGAGGCCGATCGAAACAGTCCAAGGTTACTACGCTCCTGATGGAACGTTCGTCGCTGATGGGGCGCTCAAGATGTGGAATCTGCAAGGAACGCTGCACACTCTCGATCACTATAAGAATGGAAAATTGGATGGGAAAAGGTTTTCGTGGGAACGTGATGGCAAATTGATTGAAATATCAGAATTCCGTCTCGGAGAGTTCGTGAAATATAGTTCTGAACAATTGGCCAATCATCCTGATTTTCAGGAGGCAATGTTGATATATAAGGACAACAAGATTGAAGATCCGCATCTTGATCACAATTAGTGTCCATTCGTGTGAATTCGTGGTTAACTTAGTTTTTAGAAAATGAACTCAGAACTTGAATCTAAAATAAAGGCCGCGATGGCGGATCCGCAGAACATGGGCGAGATGCCGGACGCGGATTCGGTCGGGACGGTTGGGAACTCGGATTGCGGGGAGATGCTCCGCATGTGGGTGAAGTACAAGGATGAGAACGGCAGGAAGGTCATCGACAAGGCGACGTTCCAGTCGTTCGGTTGCGAAACCGCGATTGCCGTGGCGAGCCTCGCGATGGATTTGATCAAGGGCAAGACCGCCGAGGAAGCGCTTGCGCTGAAGCCCGAGGAGTTGGCCGGCGAACTCGGTGCGTTGCCGCCGATGAAGATTCATTGCTCGGAGCTCGTGCAGGGCGCGCTGCGTTCCACGTTGGCTCCCGAGACGTGTGAGGAGAACAAGTCCACCGCGACTCCAAAGGCCATCGAGCAGGTTCCAAGTCTGATGCAGAAGATGGGTGAGGGCGAACGGTCGGTTGGCGGGAAGAAGATTACATTTCTGGACTGAATTCTTTAGCCACAGATTTGCACGGATTGAACACGGATGGGGGTTGGAGGATTTGACTCGAATTGCGCGAATGACCACGAATTTTGGGAATCAGGGGAAGGTAGCGCCGGCTCTCCGATCCGGCTTCGTGGGCGTGCCGGCGGTAGTGAGTTCAGTCACGCATTCAATCAGAGCGGGGCAGGCTTCGCCGAAGGCCCGCACGGAGCGACGGGCCCTACCTTACGCGATATCCGTGAAGACTTTTGTGATGCTTCGGGATTTCAGGACCCGCGCGAAGGGAGTATTCGCGTCTGGCTTCAACGAGGCGTTCAACGCATCGGCTTTGGCGGTGCCGGAGGCGAGGACCCAGACTTCTTTGGCAGCGGCGATCACGTTGTAGCTGATCGTGATTCGGTTTGGGGGTGGCTTGGTTGCGGTGACAGGGCGGAAGAAATCGGGGAGGTTCCGCGCTGCTTCGTCTTCTTCCGGAAACAGCGAGGCCACATGCGCGTCTTCGCCCATGCCGAGGAACACAATGTCGATGACCGGAATGCCGGAGTCGTTGGCGGCGACGGTTTTCTTCAAGTCTTCGATCGCAATTGCTGATGCCGCCGCTCCGTCGTCTTCTCCGCGAAGACGGTGAATGTTTTCTGCGGGAATGTCCAATGCGTTGAACATTGCGTCCTTCGCGAGTTTGAAATTGCTCTCGTTGTGATCGGGTGGGGCGCAGCGTTCGTCGCCCCAGAAGAATTGCACCTGCCCGAAAGAGACACCGTTGGCGGTGGCCAGTTCAGCGGTTTTCGCGAGGAATGTTTTGGCGACGCGTCCGCCCGAGAGCGCGACGGACATGGTCGGGTTGTCCTGAACGGCGCTCACCCAGTTTTGGGCAACCTGGTTGACGAGTTCTTCCGTGGAGGAAAAACGGATCAGTTCAAAATTAGACATGAAGTCAGATTACTTCTGCTGCTGCGGATTGCGCCAGGCATGGCCGAGTTGGGCGAGCAGTTCGTCTGAAGCGACGGGGCCCCAGCTTCCCGCTGGATAAAATTCCTTGCCGGTCAGTGTTTCGTTCTGCCAGGCAGCACGGATCGGATCGACGATGCCCCAGGCGGTTTCAACTTCGTCACGGCGGATGAACAGCGTGGCGTCACCAGCAACGGCTTCGAGGAGGAGTCGTTCGTAGGCCTCGGGAGTGTAGGCGCCAAACTCGGAGTCGTATCCGAAATGCATGCGGACAGGGCGCAGCTGCATGCTGGCGCCGGGAACTTTTCCGTTGAATCGAAGGGAAATTCCCTCGTCGGGTTGGAGTCGGATGGTGATCGCGTTGGAGTCGAGTTTGGGTCCGCATTGAGCGGTGTAAAGGACGTGCGGCGTCTTGCGAAACTGAACTCGAACTTCGCTGGCACTGAGCGGCAGGTTTTTTCCGGTGCGCAGATAAAATGGAATGTTGGACCAGCGCCAGTTGTCGATAAACAAACGGATGGCCACGTAGGTTTCGACAGTTGAATCCGGCGCAACTTTGATTTCGTGACGGTAGGCGGGGCGTTGTTCGCCGGCGACTTCACCGGCGGTGTATTGTCCGCGGACGACGCTGTTTGGGACGTCGTTGGTGGAGATGGGGCGGATGGAGCGCAGGAGTTTTACTTTTTCATCGCGGATCGATTCCGCATCGAGGGAGACCGGCGGTTCCATGGCGACGAGCGAGAGAACTTGCAGCAGATGGTTTTGCACCATGTCGCGCATCGCCCCGGCTTCCTCGTAGTAGCCGCCGCGCGCCCCGACCCCCAGTTTTTCGCTGACGGTGATCTGGACATTGTCGACGGAATTACGGTTCCAGATCTGTTCGAAAATCGAATTGGAGAACCGGAAGGTCAGGATGTTCTGGACGGTTTCCTTGCCGAGGTAATGATCGATGCGGAAGATCTGCGCCTCGTGGCAGAACTTGATGAGTTCGGCGTTGAGGGCCTTCGCGGATTGGAGATCCTGGCCAAAGGGTTTTTCAACGACGACGCGGTGCGATTCGCCGCCCTGTTCGAGGCGTTGCAGCAGGCCGCACGTGTGAAGGTTTTCAACCACTTTGCCGAACAGCGTGGGCCCGATCGACAGGTAGAAGAGGAGATTGGATCGCAGGCCGTCGCTTTTGCCGGCTTCAATCATCGTTTTCAGCTTTTCGAAATCGGTCGATTCTGTCAGATCGCCAACGCAGTAATCGATGTTGGCGGCGAACTCAGTCCATTTCACCTCGTCGATCGGCTGGGTACGGGAAAATTTTCCGAGAGCTACGTGCAACTCCTCGCGCCATGAAGCGTCGGTCTTTTCGCGGCGCGCATAGCCAATGATACGGAAGGGCACGGGCAGTTGTCCTTCGATGAAAAGATGGTAGAGCGCGGGGATGAGTTTGCGGTAGGTGAGGTCGCCGCTCGCGCCGAAGATGACGATCGTGCACGGCTTGACCGCCCGTTTCCCGGTATCGAGTCGGCAACTGAGTAATTCGTCCAGATGAGCAGCGTCGTTCATAGAAGGAGAACCTTGGCCAAGAGCGTGGGGCAGTTCAATCCTTCTTCCTTGCGAACCGGGTGAATTTTTCCGGAGGCAATACTTCAAAGATTTCAGCTTTACGTAGGCGTATAATGCGACACAGTATCCGCCAATCAAGTGCGAGTCGGTCCGGGCATCGTGCGTTTGAACTTTAAATTATGGCAAGAAGTAGTGGTTGGTTTCGATCAACACTGGTAGTCGCAACGATACTGGTGCTTACTTCGTGCGCCTCTCGTGATTCAAAGTCGGGCGTTGCGAACCCCTCTTCCACTGAAGGCGAACCGTCGGCCGAACAGCCGGTCTCCACCGTTTCCAACACGACCGACATCGCGTCTGAATCGGTCCCGATGAAGGATCTTCCCAAGGTCAAGTATGACGCGGGTCACGACGAGGCGATCAAGGAAGTCATGGAATTGGCGGAGCGGGGTTATCTCGAACAGGCTGAATTGAAGGCGCGGGGGCTGGTGGAGCAGTTTCCCAACGACTCGGCATTGCAGCGGCTTTACAACTGGATTTCCGACAAGCGCAAAATTGCCCGGGACCGTGCCCTCGAGGACAAGATCCGGGAGATCGATTCGAAGGATTCACCGTTCAACCCGACCGTCAAGAGCCTGTTGACCGGACAGAAAGACCGGGGACTGACGCCCCGGCCGTCGTTGCGTGACGCCGTCGAGGAGATCGAGAAACGTCCCTATGTTCCGGCAACCTACGGCAAGACGATCATTCATGAGGGGCTGCTGCCGAGCCCGACGGTTGAGGAAGGGAAGATGGCGGTGTTGCTAAAGAAGGAAATTTCGGCGCAGCTGGGAGAAATGACCCTGGAACAGATCTTGTTGACCATTGGTGATCAGGAAGGCATCAACTTTATCACTGACACCTCCGTCCCGGCGTTGCAGAAGAAATTGAACGTCAACGTCAAGAAAATGAGGATGAAGCAGTTTCTGGAGTATCTCGAACGCAACTTGCAGGTGACCTTCCAGATTCAAGATGACCTGATCGGTGTCGTGGACGGGACAGACGGCAAGAACAAGCTGGAGGAGACAAGAACATACAGATTGCGAGAGGGCTTCATCATACCCGCGCAGTTCGCGGATGACACGCCGACCCGGACGGTGATCGTGGCGAAGGACCAGAGCACCACCACCACCACCACCGAGCAGTTGAACTTGTTTGTGCGCGACGGGGCTCCGGCCAAACCCTCGCTGCTTTTGGCGCTCGATAAATTTTTTAAAGGATCAGACTACTACGCCGATTTCGAACGCAACCTGATCGTTGCGACCGGGACGTCGGCGCAGCTCGACGTTCTGGAGCAGCTGATCAAGGAATTTGACCGGCCGATTCAGCAGGTGCTCATCGAGGCGCGGTTCATCACCGTCACCGAGCCCGCTTTCATGCGGCTGGGGGTGGCGTGGGAGACCGGCCGAAACTTGTTGAATCAGCAGGCCGTTCAAAGTGAAGACTTTACCAAGCTGTCACCTGTTCCGGTGGCACTGCCAATTTCGGAAACGTTCACCAATATTCTGGGCCGGGCCAACCTGTCGGCGACATTGACCGCGCTGGAGCAGAGTGGTGAAAGCCAGACACTCAGTGCGCCGCGGGTCACGGTGATCAACAATTTGCCGGCGACAATCAGCGATGGAAAGATTCAGTATTATTACGAGGAATACACCGTTGCCCAGACTGTCTTCGAACGCGGGACGACCTCCAGCCTGGTTCCGAAAGGCACTCCAACCAAGCTGACCTCCGGAGTTCAACTGGACGTCGTGGCCTCGATCAGCGGCGACGGGGAAAGCATTCTGATGGGGTTGCATCCCAAAGTGAGTTCCGACGTGCAGCTGGTCACGTTCGCGACCGTCACCGATGTCAACGCGCTCGGCGAACCAGTCAGCACCTTCGACATCAAACTGCCCGAATCCCGCACGCAGGAACTGTCCACCCGCGTGAGCGTCCGGTCCGGCGAGACGGTGGTCATGGGCGGTGTAATGGAGCGGAACCAGACGACCTATGTGGAGTCCGTGCCGCTGCTCGGCAACATCCCGATCATCGGCGCGCTGTTCCGTCGCCGGACGGAGATCGACACGCCGCGGTATCTGCTGATTTTCGTCACCGCGACGATCGTGTCCGAAACCGGCGAGTTTGTGCTCCCGGCGTCGACGAAACCCAACGCCCCCGTCCCCACCGCCGAGTGATGAACCGGCCGTCTCTGTCACCTTTTCGGCGTTATCTGGCAGTCGATGTGGGCAGCCGGTGCATCAAGGTGCTGCTCATTTCCAACCTGTTCGGCCGCATCCGCGTGCATGCGCACCGGTTGATCGGCCTGGATGAAACCTCGCAGCCTGGTGCGCCCGGTTGGAAGCGTGTGGTCCAGGAAATTCAGGAGGAACTGGGCTCGCATCCGATGGCCGTCAGCATCCCGCAGCACACCGCCATTTCCCAGGTCACGGATCTGCCCGGGGCGAACGCCCGTTCGATCCGCAGTCAGATCGAAAAGGACGTCCTCAGTCTCAGCGGACTCACGGAGAGCAATATCGTTTTCGACTACGGGCAGCTCGTTCCCTTCGGCCAGTATTCCAATCCCTACTGGGTGACGCACGCACGCGAGGAGGAGGTGTTGTCCTCCGTGCAGTATTTTCAGGAACTCAACGGACAGGTCTGGGAGATCACGTCTTCAGGAAACGCACTGGCGGCGGCGTATCGTGAAGCTCAGCCGAAGGCGACCAACGCGATGCTTGTCGACCTCGGATCGGGCGGCACCGAAGTCGTGATCGTCTATGAGGGGCAGAGCGTTTACATGACGAGTTTTGCTGTCGGCGGGCTGTTTTTTCTGGATGTCATCCGGAAGGAACGCGGCTGTTCGGTGATGGAAGGCGAATTTGTCAAGAACACCGAGGATCTGTTGTCGGGCGACGGCGCGCTGCCCGATCTGCAGCAGATGGTGGATCGCTGGCACGGCGAGATGGTGCGTATCCTGGAAGACTGGCTGAGCGAACATCCGTTGCTGAACGTCACCGCGAATTCGTTCGAAGTGGTGCTGTGTGGCGGCGAACCCCAGATGCCGGGGCTCGTCGACTACTTGCGCGGTCACAGCGTTCTGACGTTCAAGATGTGGGAAGACCTGCCCATGATCATGCCGGTGCAGCCGGAGGGCCAGTTCGCCGTGGCTTTCGGACTTGCGTGCAAGTTGATGCGGCGGCCGGGACCGTCCGCCTCGTTGGTGCCGGAGGAGATGAGGGCCGTGCGCAAGGAACAAAGCGCGCTTCAGCTGCTGCACGCCGGCACCTGGGTGGTCCTGATCATCATCGCGATCGTGCTCGGTTTCGGCACCTGGCAAAAATCCTACGTTCTTCGGAACATTGAAACCCAGCTCGACCAGGCGCGGGCGGTCATTCAGAAGGCGCACCAGACCGACCGGTTGAAACTCCAGCTGGCCGGCGACTACGAGGCCATCCGCCCGGTGCTCGCGCGCCAGCGGGAAACGGTTGCCGCCGTCCAGACTCTCGGACTCCTTTCCAGCCAGCCGTTGCCGACGAACGAGTGGTTCGTGCTGTTCGCCGATTCGTACAGCTATTATCACCAGCAGGAGAATCTCGTCATCTCCGCCAACGGCCCGGTCAGAAGCGGTCCGGCGCTGTTTCCTCTACCGCTTGAATCGGCTGATCAGGTGACCAATTCGTTCATCGCCGAAATTAGCACTTCGATGTATCCGCTGGAAGCCAACCAGGCCCTCAGCGAATTGATCGATCAGCTCAAGCGCAATTCGCTCTTTCGGAAGGTGGACATCCTGTCGCCCGACCAACGGCGGCGTCTGGCCCACGACGCGGTGCTGGTTCCCGGGGGGCATTACGCCATTTCGATCGCGCTGAATGAGAACGAATTCCAAAGCCCGTTTCTCACGGCCAAGGAGATCGAGGCGTTGCTGCCGGTGGCTGAAACAAATGACAACCGGACGGTCAATCCGCGTTCGGTATCCCGGAGGAACGACGGCTTATGACGTTCATGCAACGCCAGTACCGCAAACGGATCAGCCTGGGTCTCGCGTTTGCGATCCTGCTTGTCTACTACCTGCTCGTGTTCCGGCCGCTGGTGCAGAAGGAACGGGCGCAGATAGAGCCGTTCGAGATCGTTCAGGCGGAGCTGCTGAAGATCGCCACGAACAATGCGGCGGTCTCCGGCCTGTCACTCAGCTCGCTCGATCAACTGGAGAAAACGCTTCGCGCGTCGATCGCCACCTCCGTCGCGGCGCGCGCCTACGTGATCGACCGCTTCGCGTCCGAACCCTCCATCGCCACCAATCTGACGCGGACCTTCCAGCTGATCGACTACCAGAACGAACGGTATAAACGGGCGACTTCCCTAGAGGCGATGGCTCAGAAGAAGGGGGTGAAGATCGCGCCCGCCGTGATGGCCGGCCTGCCGGAGCAGACGACGGACACCCGTCGACGCGAACTACTGTGGGCTCAGCTCGGACTCGTAGACGCTGTTCTGCGAACGGCGGTCGAGGTGGGCGTCACTTCACTGGACAATGTGCGGGTGCCGGAGCCGGTCATTTATCCGCCCGCCAAAGCTTCAGACATCCAGCTGGTCGAGGTTCCGGTCCGGGTGGAGATGTCCGGCGACTGGTTTGAAATCACCCGCACGCTGGGAGTGCTGCTGCTCGACGCGGAGGCCCGGAAAGAGTTGAATCTGCCGGCGTTGGAAGGTTTGCCAGGAATGAGTTTGCGGAGCATCATCGCCCGCAAGAGTCCGCCGGAAAGCCACGGCACGATCCAGCTGGACGTCGAGTTCAGCGGGTTTCTCAACCTCCGGGTGGCGGGACCGGCAGCGCTGTCCAATCCAGTCAACTGATGCTAAGCACGCTCGAACGCAACAAGGGGTTCACCGTGATCCTGCTCGGCGGGGCGATCGTCCTGTTGATCCTCGCGACGGCGGGGCTCGACAGCAGGCTTCTGGTTTTCAACACGCCGGCATCGGGCACCAACGCCGTCCGGAGCGCGGCTGTGGATCGTTATCAGGAATTGTTCTCTCGCGGGTACTTCACCAACTTTGTCGCCGGAGAAAATGAGCGCGACGTCTTCGCCACCACGTATTTCAACAAGCCCAAACCGGAGCCAAAGCCGAAGCCGCCGGGTACGCGATCCGTCTCGCTGACGTTCATGGGCTTCATCGAGAACAGCGGCGGCGAGGTGACTGTCTTTCTGAACGTGGACAATCAGCTGAAGAAGCTTCGGATCGGACAGAATATTGTGGCGGACTGGCATTTGGCGGACGTGGGTAATCGGATGCTGACGCTGACCAATGCGGAGCCGCAGACCAATGTCATCGCCTTTGAGAAGACGCTGAAACTCGACGTCCCCATCCCCTGAGCCATGGCCAAGACCGTGAATCTGATCGAGCCCGCGACACTCCTGTTTCAACAGGGCAAGCTCGGCGCGCGGGAGCTTGAGCAGGTGCGGCGTCGCCAGGAACGGTTGGGCATTCCACAGCATCGCGCGATTATCGAACTGAGTTATGCGAGCGAGGAAGACACGTGGCGGGCGCTGGCGGAAATTCATCACATTGAATTTGTCGACCTTGCCAGTCACCCGCCAACGCCCGAAGCCCTCAAGGCAGTGCCGGTGAAATTCATTTTTCACTATCACATGGTGCCGATCGCCGTGGAGGGCGAGTTGTTGACCATCGCGTTCAGCGAGCTTCCCAAGCCAATGGAACTGGGCAACCTGCGGCTGCTTCTCAGCAAGCGCATCAAGGTGGTGCTTTCGACTCCGAGTGAAGTTCATGCGCTGCTGAAAAAGCAGTTCGGGCTCGGTGCGGGAACGATTCAGAAACTGCGCGAAGACCGGAGCGTGTCCGACGTCGGACAGGAAATTGTCTTCGACGTCCAGACCAACGAGGACGGCGTGGTGGTGGATGCCACGATCGCCAACTTTGTTGATCAGATTCTGATCGAAGCGCTCCGGTTGCAGGCCACGGATATTCACATCGAACCCTACTACGCGAACATCGGCCTGCGGTATCGCATCGACGGCATCATGCAGAGCGTGCCGGTGCCGGAGGGAATTCGCGAACTGCACGGCGCAATCGTCTCGCGGCTCAAAATCATGGCCGGACTGAACATCGCGGAGAAACGGCTTCCCCACGACGGGCGGATTGCGATGAAGACCAACGGCGAGGATTACGATCTCCGCGTTTCCATCATTCCCACCAAATACGGTGAAGGGGTCGTACTGCGGATTCTCGGACGGCAAAGCCTGTTTCTCGACATGGGCCAGCTCGGCATGGAGCCCACCCACGAAAAACTGTTTGGTGAAATCACCCAACTGCCGCAGGGCCTCGTGCTGATGACCGGGCCGACCGGCAGCGGAAAAACAACGACGCTTTACGCCGCGCTCGCCCATGCCAACGACACCACCCGCAAGATCATCACGATTGAAGATCCCGTTGAATACCAGCTCGAAGGGGTCAACCAGATCCAGGTGCGCGAAGACATCGGGCTGACGTTTGCCAGCGGACTGCGGTCAGTGCTCCGGCACGATCCGGACATCGTGCTGATCGGTGAGATCCGGGATGCGAACACGGCGGAGATCGCCGTCCGCGCCTCGCAGACCGGTCATCTGGTTCTCTCGACGCTGCACACCAACGACAGCATCAGTGCCGTCACGCGGTTGTTGGAAATGAAGATAGAGCCGTTCCTCGTCGGCTCATCACTGGTCAGCAGCATCGCGCAACGGCTGACCCAGCGCGTCTGCCTGCACTGCCGCGCGGAAGATCCGGAGATCGATCCTGATCTGCGCACGGAAATGTCCGGCGACTTGGAAATTGATCCTGCGGAAGTTCGCGCCTTCAAAGGCACCGGCTGCGTGGAGTGCAACCAGCGCGGTTACCGCGGCCGGGTCGCGATCTATGAGTTTTTCCTGATGACCGACGAGATCGCCGACCTGATCCAGCCGGGTGTCCGCACGGGTGACCTGCGTCGGCTGGCGCGGAAACACGGCTGGCGCTCGCTTCGCGAGAACGCCTGGCGAAAAGTTCAGGCGGGCTTGATTCCGATCTCTGAACAGCAACGCCTCACCCGCCAGCTCAATCTCCGCGACTGGTTGGGCCAACAGGACTGATCAATGGAACAGCTCGTCGAAGACTTCTTGCAATACCTCCGCCACGAGCGCGGCCAGGCCGAACACACGCAGCGCACCTACGCCGCGCAACTTGGCAAATTCATTTCCTGGGCGGAGACCCAATCGCTGACCGATTGGAAGGACGTCGAACTGAACCACCTCCAGCAGTTCCTCCGACACGAAAGCAAACGAAGGCCTGCCGACGCAGAGGAGAATTCCACGCGAACGCTGAGCACCGAAAGTCTGTATCTGGAGATCGCCGCGTTGCGCGCGTTTTTTCGGTTCGCAGAGAATGAAAAACTGCTGGCGAAAAACCCCTCGGAAAACCTGTCGTTGCCAAGACGCTGGAAACGGTTGCCCAAGGCGCTGACGCATGAGGAAATTGAACGGTTGTTGCAGCCCGAGGAGCCGGTCGCGCCCGCCTCGCTCTGCGATCAGGCGATGCTCGAACTGGCCTACGCGTCGGGCCTGCGAATCTCGGAACTGCGCGCCCTGCGGCTCGAACAGCTTCACCTCGACGCGGGCTTCGTGACGGTGATCGGCAAGGGAAACAAGGAACGCGTGGTGCCGGTCGGGCGGACGGCGAAGACCGCGTTGAACCTATATCTGGATTCGGGTCGCCCGAAGCTGGTGACGCCTAAATCCCCCGCGAGCGTTTTCCTGACGAGCCGCGGAACGCCCTTCGCGCAAACGACACTTTGGGCGCGCTTCAAACGTCGCGTGCAACGGTCGGGGATCGAACGCAACGTGACGCCGCACATGATGCGGCACAGCTTCGCGACGCATCTGCTGGAGCACGGCGCTGATCTGCGCGTCATTCAGGAACTGCTTGGCCACGCCAACATCAACACAACCGAAATCTATACGCACGTCTCCGGCAGCCGCCTGCGCGAGGTTCATCGAAAGTTCCATCCTAGAGGGTGAACATACGGACGGACCGCGCGCCTCTCGACACAGCTCCCAGAATCGCGACGGTGACAAGATGCTCCCCAACGGTTCTGAACGCCACCATTCCTGTTGACTCCGACCGCGGGACTCCGTTGATGAACGACATGGATAATCCACCGACACCCTGGATTCGAGATTTGATCGGAATCGTTGTCGGCGGTGGCAGTGCTTCCGGCGCTGCTTCCGGCGTGTTTCTTTCGTTCCATTCCTTATCGGCGGATCATGATCCACACGGCTACAACCTCGCCGTCTTGAGTGGTCTCGTGCTCGCGACGCTGATTTCAGGCGGGTTCATAGGGCGTCGAGGATTTAATTTGGAGTGTTGGACGGACGTGATCCCTTCGTTTCTCGGTTCGCTTGCGATCATCGGATTCGTCGTGCTTTTGATCCGGCTTGATTTCGCGGTGTGGGCGCAACTTCTGGGATTTGTTTTCGTCGGAAATCTTTCAGCAGTGATCACGTCGTTCCGGTTTCGGATCTGGTTTCCACCGAAAGAAACCAATTGCGGCGGCGACGTTTTCTGAGTGGTTGGGGGGAGTTTGGAAGTTCCGCAGTGCCCGCTCTTCCCGTCATTCGGTTCGCTGTCTGCGTTCGCAGATTCCAGGGACAACGCGACCACACGATACCCGCGTCGTGCTTACAACCTAGAGGGAATCAAATGACGGAAGGATCGGGCTCGTGGTTCGGAGGAAAATCACGGTCCTTCCAAAAGCGTCGGAAGGACCGTGATATCAACCCTAAAACAAACGGACTCGTCGATGCGAAGGCGCACTGGCACCGAGGGAGCATGTGGAGGGAGGGAGGGGAAACCCCACCGGCAAGCGCTGCGCAACATCTGGCCAACGACGGCGGATGGTAACTTCCCAAGCGTTCTCCCGTTTCGCAAACCGGATGGGCAGTTTGCGGGCCGGGGCGACCGTTTCTGGAAGTAGCATATACACGTCGTTGTAGCCATGAGTCGCGAGCGTTGGGGTTTATTCCACTTCGTCCTCGGACCGTAGTTCGTCCACGGCCTCGATCAGGCGGTAGAAACGTTTCCCATGTTCGCGGGCGTCAGGATCAATGATCTGAAGCGTGCCGTCGTAGGAGGTGTTCTCTTCCAACTTGAACCAATGTTCAAAGTCCGTGGTGAACTCGATGCGGTAGCTCGTGCCAGGACGACCTTCGAGGCAAAGGCTCACCATGCCGTCGGGCAGTTCCTCGCAGTCCGGTCGCGGATGATCGTTGTCGCGAATGAACGCTGCAGCCCGTCCGGGGCGACCCACGATGTACGGCGGTCGGACATCGATCGAATTGGCCAGCACACTCGGAGCAACGGTCAACTTCGCGAGCACCGTCTCGACGCGTTCGTGAATTTCGTCATCAATCGGAATGACAGAAATCACGGCGGAACGTCGACCCTCAGGGATCGTGACCCTGCCGCTCAATTCGTTGTAGTCCTCACCATTGGTCGCGGTGCCGCCAAGGTCATAGAAAACAGTAAGCGGGGCGTCGGTCGGTCCTGTGCGTTTCACGCGGAAACGCGCGGGATTAGGTTCGCCATTGCCATTGCCATTGCCTTCCGAAGCGTGCGGATCGCGGGCGTGAATGGTGACCACCGGCGGATCATTTGATTCGCGGACGCGAATGCGCACCGGATCAGAAACCGATTTTTCGCCATCGTTGTCCGTGGCAATGGCCGTCAGCACATGACCGCCCGCCGGAACGTTCTCCCACAAGAACTCGAATTCCTGCTCCTGGCCGGGGGCCGGTTCGGCGAAGTAGTTGATCGCCATTTCACCAATCTTCTCGTGCCCATCGTAGAACTCGACCAGGCCGACCCAACCGTCCGGGTCCTTGGTTAAAGTGCGCAAAGTGAGATCGGTTGGCGCGGTGAACACGTCACCGTCAAGCGGATCAATGATCGCTACTTTCGGACGGAGGTTCACATCGAAATCATTGTCACGGATGTAAGCCACGGCCCGCTCAGGTTGTCCGACCACGTAGCAGCCCGGGTCCGGCGGCCAGATCGCGACACACGGAATCTGCACCAGCTCGATCACCACGGTTTCGGTGCCTTCCACCAGTTTGTCATCGAATGGATTGACACGAACTTGGGTGGACCACTCACCCGCCTTGATCGTCGCGCCGCCGCTGAGCTCGAGGTAGTCCTCGCCATTCTTGGCGGTGCCACCGAGTGCGTAATAGACGTCCAGATCCACGTCGTTCTTTCCGGTCCGATGAATCGTGAACAGCGCGGAATTCGGTGACGGATCAACCACAGTCAGTGGCGACGTCACTTCAGCGCCCACCGGATCGGTGGCGAATACCATGACCTTCGCGATCGGATACTCGTCGTCCGCTTTGACTCGCACCGGTTCGGATTTCTGCATGCCGCCGCGGTCGTCGGTGGCTTTGGCTACGAGCGAATACTCACCGGCCTGTTCAGGTTGCCATGAGAATGAGAACCGTTGTTCGTGGCCCGGGTCTGGTGCACGAACGAACACGATCTGCTGCTCACCAATTTTGTTTCCGTTCGCATAGAATTCGACTAGGCCAACCCACCCGTCAGGATCGACCACTTCGGCCACGATCTCAGTCGGCTCATGGAGTGGCAACACGTCGCCGTTCGAAGGATGGACGATGGCGATTTTCGGCAATTGATTGTCCGAGTGATCGTTGTCGCGAATGAATACAATGGCCTTCGCCGGTTCGTGAATGAGGTAGCAATCGATCGGCGGCGGCACGATGTCCGGGCAAACGGGCGGTTCCAACGTCAGGATCACGGTCTCGGTCTCTTCCACCAGGTTGTCATCGATCGCAACGATCTGAACGTCGACGTGCCACTGATTGGCAGAGATCACGGCAACCCGGTGCAGCTCGCGATAGTCCACACCGTTTTCGGCGGTGCCACTGATTTTGTAGTGCACTTCCAATGGGAAACTCACATCACACGCACGGCGGCTGATGCGGATCGTCGCGTCGTCGAGAGCATAGATCGGGGTCGGGCGGACCGGTCCGTCTGAAGCAACCGGCACGGTCGGGTCCAAGATCAGCGGAAGCATGTGGATCGATTGCTCGCTGGCAACCGGGTCGATGGCTGTGATCCATACGTGCGTTCGCTGACACGGATCGATCACGTTGATGCGAACCGGCTCAGAGCGGGTGGTCGAACCGTCGTCGTCGGTGGCCACCGCGGTCAGCGTGAAGTGACCGACCGGCGCGTTTTCCCAAACCATCTTGAAAAGCTGCTCAAGCGCATCGGTTGTATCGGATGCTGGCACGACGCCGAGGCTGTCGTTGTTCGCGAAGAATTCAACCTGGGTCACGCGGCCGTCGCGATCACCAGCGGCGGCGGCTAGGCGAATCTCGGCGCCTTTCAGGAAACGGCTTTCGTCAGGCGGCGTAACGATCGCCACCCGCGGAGGAAGGTTCTGCGGTGCTGGATCGTCATCGTGAATCACTGCACGGGCGATTGCGGGCTCACCGATGTGGTAGAATCGGGCGATGTCGTTGAGTGTTCCTGCGGCATCGAATTCAGGGTGACGGAGGGCAATGATCACGGATTCGTCGCCCTCATAAATTTCGTCATCAAGCGGATCGATCAGGATTTCCGCGGACTCGCGACTGGCTGGGATTTCAACTTTGCCGCTGAGTTCGCGATAGTCGACGCCGTTCTCCGCCATTCCGGTGATCCGATAAGAGACGACGAGCGAATGACCGGTTCCACCCGTGCGACGCACTTCGAACCTGGCGGTGTCGGGAAGCGAATCAATGAGCGGGCTTTGCTCGGTCGCACTGCCGTCGATGGTGTGAATAGTGACGACGGGTGCGGGTTGGATTTCGACAACCTTGATTTCAACCGGAGTTGACCAGGTCTCATCTCCGTCATTGTCCGTCGCAAGGGCGCGAAGGACGTAGTGACCGGCGGGAACGTTTTCCCATTTGAAAACAAACGGCGGTTGAATCGGCTGAATCTCGTCTTCGCCTTCAATCGAAGGACGCATCATCATGATCGGTGGATTCATGACCAAGCCCAGGCTGTTCTCGCCTTCGAAGAATTCGACTGAAACCACGCGGCCATCGCGGTCACGGGCATCAGCCACGATCGCAATGTCGGCGGGACCGCGGAAGATGCTGCCGTCTTCCGGGCTCACGATCGCGACACGCGCGGGAAGATTTCCGGGAGGCCTGTCGTTGTCCAGAATCACGGCGCGTGCCCGGCCCTGGCGACCAACCAAATAGCAATCAGCTGGTGGCGGGAAGATGTCGGGACAGGCCGGTTCCACCAGAGTCAGAATAACAGACTCGCGACCCTCCACTTCGTTGTCGTCAATCGGATCAACAATCACTTCAACGTAATGAGATCCCTCGGGAATCGTCGCGATGTTCGGAAGTTCGACATAGTCCTCACCGTTCGCTGCGGTGCCGGAGAGACGATAGAACACATCGAGTGGAATATCCGTCGAACCGCGACGTTTGATGACGAATCGAGCAACGTCCTGAATAACGGGACCGGTCGGTGAAATCTGATGGCCCCCTTCCGTCGCGATCGGATCTCGGGCGACGACATTGACGATGGGCTGCGGGGGGGGCGGAGTGACAGTGATTTCGATGGGTTCGGATTCGGAGCTCGCACCAAGATTGTCAGTGGCCACGGCGACCAGGGCGTATTTGCCAGGACGAACATGCTCCCATTTTAATCGGAACAGTTGGTGAGGAAGAACTTCGTGGTCAGGCGATTCGAGGATTTCAGGAGTGAACACTGGGAAGCCGGTGACGTCTGTGAATTCGCGGTCCGTTGAGATTCCGGCTTCAAGATTCATTGCCGTCGCCTTGATGAGCGGCCAGTTGCGGGCGATACCGAGGCTTTCTCCATTCGCGAAAAACTCAACTGAAACCACGCGACCATCGGTGTCCCACGCGCGGGCGACGAGCGGGATGTCCGTCGGCCCCTCGATCTCGGCACCATCGGGGGGATTAAGCAAACGAACGAGCGGCGGTTCATTGGCGGGTTTGTCGTTGTCGAGGATCGTGACCGTTCCACGGTGCGGCCAGCAGATGAAATATGGTGGAAGCGGTCCGGCGTTTGGTGCTTCAACGAGCGTCGCGACGGCGTGTTCGTTGCCCTCCACCAGTTCATCTTCAAACGCGTTGACGTGAATCGGCGCGAAGTATTCGCCTGCGGGAATGACCACCCGGCCGGCGAGTTCGTCGTAGTCGACACCGTTGTCGGCGGAACCGCTCATTCGGTAGTACACGGTCAGAGGCCCGTCGGTCGAACCCGATCGCACGGCAAGAAACCGGCCTTGTTCCGACCCGCTTTCGGTCGCGATCGGATCCGCTGCGAGCAGGATCACCAGCGGCGGCGGCGGAGAGGGCGGCGTTTCCTGAGCCGATATTTTGTGAGTGAGCGCGGCAGGCCCCATTACGAGGACAAGCGCCAAAATCCAGAATGCTCGCGACAATTTCATAGTGCTGCTTTGTTGATGATTCAGACGAACCTTTATCTGATGTCGTGCCATGCGGAACCAGCCTGACGTAAACCGCCTACCTGACAATGGGTTAAATGAATTGTAGCGAATGTCGGCTGACCGGCGGTAACGCGCGTCCGGGGAAATTCACCCAATGCGATGGGTCTCCCTTGGGAATGACCCCCGGCAAGTGCAGGGCGATACGAACGGATGAAGGTTTGAACAAAAGCACGCGAACGGAGCGAAAGCCGGAGGGTAGTAACGCCGGTTTTCCAACCGGCTCGGGGGAAAAGATGTTTTATGCGAATTGCGCGAATTCACACGAATTGGGGAATGGGTTTGGTGTTGTCTGAAACGTAGGACAGGCGGGCGTCTCGCCTGTCACGGGTGCTGCAAATGCACAGCCGGTGTGAGTTCCTGGCGGTTGGTTCCTTGAATCCGCGTCTGGCGTTCGTGACCGCGATGAAGACAGGCTGGAAGCGCTGTCCTTGCCGGCACTGGGAACTCCCGACCCTCAAACCTCCAATACCTTTTCGAATTTCGAGAGCTTCCTTGGCTTGCCATTGTTCACGAGGACAACGTCTTCCAGCCGAACGCCACCGTTCAGTTCCGCGTAATAAAGGCCAGGCTCGACCGTGACGACCATCCGGCTTGCGAGCGTGTCCTCGGAATTCAACGTGATGTTCGGCGATTCATGAACTTCCAACCCGACGCCGTGGCCGGTGCCGTAGTAAAACCCGTGGAAATCGTTTCGCGAACGGCCTGTTTTGTAGCCTTTACCGGCAAAATACTTTTGCACTGAATCATGCACCTCGCGGCAGGCTGATCCGGCGGTGAGGTTTCGAATCGCGAGGTCCTGGGCGGCTTTCACCGTGTCGTAGAGCTTCCGGATTTCCTCTGAAGCACGACCGCGAACAACCGTGCGGGTGATGTCACCGAAATAGCCGGTCTTGGATGAGCGCGGAAAAACATCGATAATGATGGGTTCGTTGGCTTTCAGAGGGCCGGATCCGATTTCGTGCGGATCACATCCGTGGAGCCCCCCGCAACGATGGTCTGACTCGCCATGCCACCGGCCTGCACCACGGCGGTGTCGATGATCGACCGGAGACGTTCTGACGTCAGCGCCAGATTTCGATAGATCAATGTTCGGTCGCGGCTGATCCGGCTGTGTTTCATTGCCTGAATCCCCTCAGCCAGACCGACTTCCGCCATCATGAGCGCGCCACTTATTTTTTTAACTTCTTCGCGCGACTTGAGAATGCGCTGCGGAAAGATTCCCTCCTTGGCGACCTTGAGTTTCACATCGAGCCGTCGGAGGTTTCTGGCCAGGCCCAGGGGAAATTTAAAAGGTAATTCAACGCGCCGGACTCCGCCTGAAGCGATGCCACCGGCTCGATCTACATCACGAGCAGCCCCGCCGCCGTGGCGCTGACCATGCCCACCAACACACCCACACGGTTCTACCGGGTGATCCGACTCCCGTGAGGCGATTGAAACTTGTCGCCCCCCCCAACACGAAGAGCCCTGTGCCGCCTGTGCGTTTGGCGGCACAGGGTTGCGGGGAGCCACCAACCGGTCCACCATGAACCCATGAAGACGAACGGAATCAGGACCCAGATCGCCGCCGTGCTCGGCGGGCTGCTGCTCACCATCTTTGCAGGTTTCGGCCAGGGCACCGTGGTCTACCACAACGCCGGGGACGTTTTTGTCAGCGGTGCCGGACTGAACCCCGACACCTACGCCGTCGACATG
>JBDNGP010000005.1:0-34043 GCA_041689265.1 Verrucomicrobiota bacterium | reverse complement strand
TTGCGGCGACGTCAGACCGTGCTCGCCCTGTTGCTTCACGTGCATGAGCCCGCGCGGATCGTTCGGATACTTGTGACGATCCAGCGTGTAGCTGATCCACTTGGAATCCGCGCCCGCCGGTTTTGACCAGTCCATCGCGTAACGTTCCTGAATGCCCCAGACATCTGCCGCGTCGTTCGACGGGTCGGCCACCGCGAGATCACAGAAGAATTCGCCGTGCAGTTCCCAGAGCAACTTGCCGTCGGGTGAAAATGATCGAAGCACCGAGCCCTGCTCGCTCATCGCGACGTAGAGATTCCCTTTCGCGTCCATCCCGAGCCCGCGAATGCCCCATAACTTCTTCGGCGTAATCTGGCCGGGCGTGCCGGAACCGATGCCGCCGTAGTCTCCAAACGTCTTCACCAGCTTTGGTTTTGCGATGTCCGCGACGTCATAGAACAACACCTGCTGGCAGGGGCCCGTTCCGGAATCGCCGATCATCAGCGAGCCGTCGTTTGCCATTGCGATCGTCATTGGTTGGGACAATCCGGGAAAGGTCACCGCCGCGCCGTCGCAGGTGATACCCTTCGGTTTGAATTCCCATTCCTGGTGCTTTGGATCGGTGTATTCGACGTTCAGCTTCCAGAGCCGCCCCTGTTGGTCGCGCGTCTCCAGACTGTTCGGATTCACGTTCGTGTTGCCGATCACGTCGCCGTTTTTGTAGACGCCGAATTTCTTCCCACCTTCGTCCCAGTGACTCCACGTGTTCACAGTCCCATCGGGCTGAACCGCTGTATGGATAAAAAAATTCTGCACCCATTTGTTGCTCGCGCCGGAAAACGAATTACCCACCCAGGTGACGGAGTAATCGAGCGGTTCGGCGGCGGCCGAGGCGGCGACGAAAAGCAACTGGCTGGCCAGGACGAGGGCGGTCGGTTTCAGCGAGAGAAATTTCATGGGATCAATTTTGGAGGAGAAATATTACTTTACGTTACATCGTTAGAATCTCAGAGGGCCGACTGATGGACATTCGGTAGGAGCATCCGGTCTCTCTGGCAATCTCCGAATGCTCTTCCGCCTTGGGACGGATTGGTGGAGCCGAGCAGGAGCGTATCGACAAGGCGGCGGTCGTCGGCGTGGGCGCGGTCACATGGAGCGTCAGCGCCATCAGACCGGCGGCAGCAGGGCGAAAGGAGGAAGCAAGAGTTCATCGGTGGGAGGGTGCGGATGAGGTGGGTGGTTGCCAACGATAAACGAGGTTCTTGGCCCGGGCATTCTCTTGGACGATCACCAGATAGGTTCCGTCCTTCCTTTGCATGGCCTGGAGGCCGTGCGTCATGTCCACCCAGCCGCTGTTGCCGCCCACTTCCGGGCCGGGGCGCATGAATCCCGCGTGGCCACCGTCGCTCGCACGATACACGTTGACCTTGGCCGGAACGTCCCGCGTCGGCTTGACCTGCACCGTGAAGACGTAGTCCCCCGCCACGTCGAACGACTTGGGCGGGAGTTTGTCGTCGTCCACCGGCAGGTCGATGCTCCAGCGGCGTTTCGGCGCGCCGGAGGTCCAGTCATCGTAACGCTCCAGGATGGCTCCCATCAATCCCCACGATGGCGCGGGTTTGTCTTTCGTGAAGCCGGAGAGGTACATGGTATCCGTTTCCGGAACATAGAGGACGCGAGCGATCTCCGTGAAGTGCTCCGGCCGGGAAAATGAGTCGGCTTTTTCGAGCCCGAAAACCGGCTTACCCTCGTCGCTCCAGTGCCGGAAGCGATGGCGTTGAATTTGCCCCTCCGGCGCGTCACCTCGCCAGATGTCTCCCCGGGCGTCCACGTGAAGCGCCCAACCGCCCTCGATCGGCCGCCCGACGTGGCGGGCGATCTGGCTGGGTGCTTCTTCGAACGCGAACAGTTCGATGCGATTGGCCTGTTGCGGAATGGTGTAGAGCAGTCGGCGTCCTTCCAGGTTTCGCAGAAACGCCGCGCCCATGCGTTCCTTCAGCCGCAGATCCTCGGGGTGGGCGATGGCGTCCAACGTGATGGCCCGGGCCCGCCAGCCTTCACCCGGCGCGGCCTGCGGATCGAAGTCGATGATTTCGTCCATTCCATACAGGACCGTGCCGTCACTTTCAGGGTCAAAGCCATACACATCACCGAAGGCATGTGATTCCAACTGCCAGCGGAGATTTCCTTGCGGGTCGAACGATCGGATCGCCGTGCCGGCACCCTGCACGTTGAGGCAAAGGGCGACATAGAGGTTGCCGTCCCGGTCCAACCCGGCGCCGCGCAGACCATAAAGCTTGTCAGGTTTGATGATACCGGGCGTTCCGGCACGCAGCCCGCCTGATTGTCCAACCCGGCGAACCAATCGCGGTGGATCCTGCATCTCATAGATCAACACCTGTTGCGAGGGACCGTCGTCGCAAACGAGTAATCGGCCGTCTGGTGCAAAGGCGAGAGCGGACGGTTGGTCAACTCCGGGCACCCGCCCCGGCAACTCGGTCCCATCCAGTGTTCGTTGCACAATTTGGTTTTCTTGAATCAGCCAGACGGATTTGCCGGAAGGATCGACGGCGATGCCACGGACTTCTTTCGCAGGAAACGATCCCCGCACCCCGAGGTCTGCGAGGGATCGGATCTCCACCACCGCGTCCTCGCGGGCCAACACCAGGAGATCACCGCGCGCGTCCATGGCCCGCGTCTTTCCGGCCTGTACCTGATCGACATAGGTTGCCGAGTTGATATCGGGAGGAGACCAGCGGAACCGCAGGAGTTCGCCCTGGGTGTTCACTAGGAAAATGTGTTCGTCCGTGGCCGCCACCGCTTCGCCGGCCGTGCCCCATCCCCACGCCTGGTGCCCGCCCCGACCGTTGTATTGCTGGAGCAGTTTCTCATTCGGTTGGCCTTCGCGATAGAGGCCGATGCAGCGGCCCGCCTCGTCCCACACCGAAGCGGCGATTACGGTGCCGTCCGGCGTAACTGCGGTCGATGCGATCATGTTCTGCACCCAGCGCCCCTTGGCGCTCGGACCGGCTCCTTCGAAGGTGTTGCCGACCCAGGTGGTTTGATAGGTTCCAGGCAGTTCCCCGCGGGCGTCGGGCAGGGCACTGGAGGACAAGCCGAGGATCAGGGCCAGCGCTTTGAGCGAAGGAAATTTCATGGGAATAACTTGGGATTGGTCATGATGCGGAAAAACTCGTCACGGCTGGTTTTCAAATCCGTGGCCACCTTGGGGATGACCAGCACGTCGCCCGTGCCGCCGGCCAGCACCGGCCGGAACACCAGCGCCCGCCCTTCGAACTCCGCCCGCCGGGTCTCCGCTCCGGTCGAGCATTTCGCTTGATCCAACCAGACCAACAGAACAAATAACGCTGCCAATTGCCTAGGGTAAGCGTTCATCGTCGGCATGTTACCGGATGGAGTCGGGTTGGGCGAGCGCGCCACGACCGCTGATGCGGCTGCCGAAAATTTGCAGGCCTTTGATCTCGCCGCGAAACTGGCGGTCATAGCCGTTGCCTTGCATGGTGCGGTTGAAATTGCCGACGGCGATCGGCCCGGTGCGATTGGCCACCGCGCCTGCGTTGTAGGAGGTTCGCTTGTCCAGCTTGAGCGTGGGTTGGCCTGTGGGTTGACCCGCCGGAGCACTAAAATACCAGGCCACGTTCTGGTCGTGTTTGGTGGAGTCGTAGGTGACGACGAAGTAGGTCCACTTGCCGGCAACCAGTCGGCCGGGCGAGCTGTCGTTCTTCACCGAGTCCGGCCATTCGTTGACCGCGAGCCGCAATCCGCCGTCCGTGTGATGCACGAGATCAATGCCGGCCTTGCTTTGCTGCAACGAGAAGAAAATGCGATTCCCGCCGGCGCCAATTTTGAGTTCATCCGGCTTCAGCCAGCCGGAGATCGTGAACGAACGCAGTCCGCCGAGTGCCTCGGAGCTCTCGTCCTCCACTTCGGCGCGGCCCCACGGTTCGCCCGCAGGAAATACAAATCCGCCATCGTCGCCACGCCGGGCAGTGCCGTGCAGTTTCAGATTCACCGAATCGTTGGACTCGAAACCGACGCGAAGAATGGGATCGCTCGAATTGTGATCCACCAGAATCATCAAGTTGCCGCGCGCGGTGCCGCCGTTCGCATCCGTCACGGTCATCGTCACGGGATAAACACCAGGCTTCTCAAACACGTGGGTGGGGGCAGCCTGTTCGCTGGTCATGCCATCGCCAAAGGTCCAGTAGACGCGCTGATCGGAATTGCTCTTGAACTGAACGGTCAACGGCGGCACCCCCTCGCTGACAGAAGCGGTCGGCTGCGCAGTGGGACGCAAGGCCTCGCCCGGGGCGTATTGGGTGAATCGATAGACGGCGTCATGCTCCAGTGCGGCGACCGTGTAGCTGCCATCCGTTGCCGTGCCCTCCGGCCATTCGGTCATCTCCCAAGGATCGATGCGATCTACTTTCCATGCTTGATCGCCCGGCAGTTTCACCGTGTCCGTTTGTCCGCCGAGACAATAGACAAGGTAGTATTCGCCCTGTTTGCCGAGCATGAACTTCCCCTGATCGTTGCCCATCACCGTCAATTCATCGAAGGCGGGCGCTGCTTTCATGAAATCCTTGAGCCACTGAATGCGCTGCGGACTTTCGCCGTGAAGCACGCCGCCTTTGGACCACCAGAGAATGTCGTCGGGTTGTTTGTAAGTCTCGCCGTGGCCGACGTAGCAGCCGCTCATCGTGCCGAGCCAGAACCGCTGCGTCATCTCGCGCCCCGTTAGGTTACCCCAACCCTGCGGGACGTCGCCCTCGTATTTGCATTCGTCGTAGATGACCGACTTGCGAAACTGCTCGCGGAACCGCACGCCGCCGTTCATGTCTGACGTTTGCACACTCGCGTGGGTGACCCACTGCCGCGTGTGATCGTAAAAGCCGCGGCAATTGTGGATGCCGCGCAATCGCTGATGCGCGTCCTCGTTTTGGAGAATCTGGAAGAAGCGGTCCCAGTCGGCCATCGCCTTGTCGCCCCGATGCCCCGCCATCGCGCCCGGCGCCATGAGATCGAATTCGTTCGCCAGCGACCACCAGACGTTGCGGTAGGCACCCAGGCGGGCGATGGCGTAACGCAGGTAGCGGTCGTCGTGCTCGCGGCCCATTTCCGAGAATCCCCAACGATCATAGGGATGCCACAGAATGATGTCCGCTTCGACGCCGAGTTCTTGGAGATCGAGGATCCGCTGTTCGAAGTGCCGCCAGAATTCCGGGTCCGGTTGTGAGAAATCAAACTTCCCGTCCGCGCCCTTCTTGAACGCGAAGAAGTCCGGTTCGTTCTCGTTGTAGGTATAACTCTTGGGAAACACGCAAAACCGGATCTTGTTGAACGGTGATGCGGCGAGAGTCTTGAGCGTCTGTTCCTCCAGTTCCCGGGGTTGATGCACCCATGCGTAACAAGTCGTGCCGTACTGATGATACGGCGTGCCGTCCGCGTAACGCAGGTAAAACGTCTTAAAAACTTCGATTGGACCGTGGTTGTCGCCGCTGGCGTTGGTGGCGGTAAAGTTACCGGATTTGCCGTTCAACGCGGCAATCTCGCTAATGGTCGTGAACTGCCATTCGCCCGCAGTCGGCGGACTGAACCGTAGCTTGAACGAGTCGCCGCCATCCCAGAATCCCGGCACCGTGAATCGCTGTGGACCCTGGGTGAACGTCGCGGAGAATTTCACGTCCATGGGCGACCCGGCCGGCGGTGGTGCCTTGAATTCGGTTTCGAAAACGCCCCATTGTTCCACGGCGTGGACCGGGTGAGCGAGGAGGCACATTGCAGACAGACCGGTGACCAGAATAAATTGCCACCAGCGGAAACCGAAACGGGATTGCATGGATTGCATGGATTGCATGGATTGCATTTTTAGATCATCGCAGCCGATTGACTAGAATTTTTCCTTATTCCGGCCGGAAACTCCCTGGATTCTTACCTGCCGTGAAGCGGTGAGCCCCAGACTGATGGCGGCCAATGGATGCAGCTTCATGGAAACAGCCCTGGCTGGGTCAGCACGCGGAAGAACTCCTCGCGGCTGGTCTTGAAATCGGTGCTGGCTTTGGGGATGACGAGCACGTCGCCCGCCTCACCGGGTTTGGCGGGATTGAACTCGACGGCCTTGCCTTTGAACTCGGCGCGGTGCCTTTCGACACCCGTCCAACAACCGGGATTGAAAAGCCAGACCAGAGGGGCCCCGTCGCCCAGTTGATTGAGCTGGCCGAGATCGGACTTAATGAGACGGCGCATATCGTCGCAGAACGGATTCTGCGGCAACACCTCAAAGTCCTTGGCCGTGAACACGGAATTCCTGTCCCAGAAACTGCCCCCTCCCCAATCCACGTATCGCGTCTGCTTCGCGACAATGTAAGCGGCCCAGCCATCCTTCCCGTTGTAGCCGTAGTGGGAGACGAGAACGTTGAACACGACGATGCGCGGCGCGATGTCCGGCGCGAGGAGCAACGCGTTGGCGACAGTCGTGAGCGGTCCCCCGGACACGATGAGCAGCGGCTTCTCCGGTGTGGCCTGGCGCGCTTCGACGATAATCAACTGGCTGCCGGGTGTGGGCTGCGCCACGGTGTCCTTGATGCGGCCGCTTTCAGGGCGGGTCAGCACGCGGTCGGAGCCGAGCGTGGCGTCCGGGATGTTTTTCAAGCCGGAATCGCGCGCCAGCTTCAGCGCCTTCTCCGCGTCCTCGACGCACTTTTGCATCGGGTAGAGATAACCTTTGTCCCACTCCCACATGTCGCGGCTGACGATGTTGCCACGTAGATCGGCGTTGCCCAGACTGGCCTGCGCCCAGAGGTAATTGTTGTCGAACACGTCGAACCACCAGTCATTGTCATAAATGATCGGGTTGTCCGGGCCGACGCCCGTGAGGTGAACCGCGCCATTCTTGACCGTGTGTTCGGGCACGACGGCTTGCGTGGTGAGCAGCAGCAGGTGCAGAGCACAACCGGCCACCGCGAGTCGGGCCGGAAAATGGGACCAGCAAGACGTGCGCAGCGTGGAGATGACCCTGGCAATCCAGCCGCCACTGAAATTGGATTTCATGGGTGATTTGTAACCCTCGATTTCGGCCCGCGCTAGGAGGATCTCCTTAAATCCTTGGACGATTCAATCGCGCGTGAGGCGCGTGCGATCCTTTGATGATCAACCCACCAGGCTTCGCCGCACCACCGACATTGTTTCCCATAAAGGGGTCGCTCCTTCATGGAAACTTGAACGAAAACTCAAAGCAATGAAATCTCCGTGCCTGCTTCTGTTCGTTTGCCTGACCCTGCTTCTGACCGTTGATCCAGGCCAAACCGCCGACCAGCTGACCAACAAGGAGAAGCCGCGAGCGGCGACCGGCCCGCTCCGCGTGCATCCGACCAACGGGCGATACTTCACCGATGGGTCAAGCAAGGCGATCTATCTGACCCGCGCGCACACCTGGAACAACCTACAGGACGTGGGAACGACCGAGCCGCCGGCCCCCTTCGATTTCGACGCCTATCTCGCCTTCCTTGAGAACTACCATCACAACTTCATCCGCTTGTGGCGCTCTGAGGAGTTCCGGTGGAAAGACGATGCTGCCACCGGCCTGTTCAAGTACTGCGAGATCCAGCCGTGGAAGCGGACGGGGCCAAGGAACGCCTTGGACGGCAAACCCACGTTCGACCTGAACCAGTTCGATCAGGCCTACTTTGACCGGTTGCGCGAACGTGTGGCCGCCGCCGGCGACCGGGGGATTTACGTTTCCATCATGTTGTTCCAGGGTTGGGGCCTGCGTTTTCATCCCTTCGACGGCCATCTTTTCCATGTGGACAACAACGTCAACGGCATTAACCGCGACCCGAATGGTGACGGCAAAGGCACGGAGATTCACACGCTGAAAATTCCGGCAGTCACTAGGATTCAGGAGGCCTATGTGCGCAAGGTGATCGACACGGTCAATGACCTGGACAACGTGCTCTATGAAATCGCCAACGAAAGCGCTTTGTTGCCCACGCAAGGCGGGTCTCCGGACTGGCAGTATCACATGATCAACTACGTCAGGGACTACGAGTCCAAAAAACCCAGGCAGCATCCCGTGGGAATGACCTCGCAAGGATACGGCGGTGGGAGCGATTGGGACCTGCTGGTCGAGAGCCCCGCAGATTGGATCTCGCCAAACCCCGACGCCTTTGACTTCAAGAACAATCCCCCGGCGGCGACGGGCGCGAAGGTCATTCTTCCCGACACGGACCATTTGTGGGGTGTTGGGGGAGATCGGGTGTGGGCGTGGAAGAGCTTCCTCCGCGGGCACAATCCGATCTGGATGGATCCGTACAACAAGGATGCCATTGAACGAAACAAAGTGGCCGGATACAGGGACAACGTTCTGCGCAACCTCGGATACACGCGGCGGTATGCAGAGAAGATGAACCTCGCCGCGATGACCCCACAGAATGACCTGACTTCAACCAAGTATTGCCTGGCGAATCCGGGACGAGAGCATCTGGTTTACCAGCCGGCAACGGGAGGCTTATCCGTCAATCTTGCTGCCGGAACGTATGTCGTCGAGTGGTTCAACCCGGAGACAGGCGAGAAGCAAAATGACACGAAGGTATCAGGCGGCGGGCAACGCTCGTTTCAACCGCCCTTTGACAATGCCTCCGTGTTGTATCTCAAGGTGATCAACGACCGTTAGAGCCTGGCTAAAAAAGGAGCGCGGCTGTGTCGCAGACCAGCCGCAGCAAGCCCCGCTAATCCGAAAGCCGATGAAATCAGTTGCCTGCTGCGGCTGGTCGAAGACGACACCGCCGCGCTCCGGGTTTTTCAGACAGGCCGTTAGCATCTCGTTGAAGAATTCGAAGTCGATCGGCCCTCTGGCAATTTGGGAAAGTTACCAGCCATCACCCGGTCCGATGGTGCCGGACCAGTTCCTCAGCGAGGTCCAGGTTTAGCGGCAGGTCGCGCGCTGAATGTCTCGACTTCGTCGGGGGTGGGGATGGATGTCTGTGCCCCTTTTCTTGTGGTTGAAAAGGACGCGGCCGCGACGGCAAATGTACCGGCTTTCCCCTCGCTGCGCCCGGCCGCCAGTTCCACTGCGAAAGCTGCGTTGAAACAGTCTCCCGCCGCGGTGGTGTCGATCGCTTGAACGTCGCTAGCCGGCCAATAATGATGACCGTCCAACGTTACGCCGACGGCACCTTGGGGACCGAGTTTGACAATCACCTGCGGCACGCCGCGATCGCAAAGCGTGCGTGCGGTTTCAATGATTTTATCCAGTGGGGTCCCATGTTCAAGCGAGGCTCCGGTCAGGAGGCAGAGCTCGCCTAGATTAGGGGTCAGAAAATCAATTAATGCGAACCACTCGTCCGGGATCCGGGTGGCTGGCGCAGGGTCGAGCACGATCCGGGCACCGCCCGCTTTCCCAATCCGAATCGCTTCGCCGACCGTTGCCATCGGTATCTCCAACTGCAGCAGAATCAGCTTCGCACGCCGCAACAACTCGTGACTGGATTGTAATCGGTCCGGACCGAAAGCACCATTGGCTCCGGGAATATAAATGATCCGGTTCTCCCCCGACGCCTCCACACCAATCACAGCCGTTCCTGTCGGTTGAAACGGTTCCCGCTGGACGGCTCCGGTGTTCACGCCGACAGACGAAAGGTTCTCGATTTGTGCAGTCCCGAACGGATCGTTGCCCACCAACCCGATCATGGCGACGTTCCCTCCTAGACGTGCGGCGGCGTAGGCCTGATTCGCGCCCTTGCCTCCACAATACACCTTGAAATCAGAACCGAGCAATGTCTCACCGGCTTCGGGAAATCGCTCAACCGTTGCCACCAGATCGGTGTTCAAACTTCCCACCACGACGATTTCGGAAGGCGCGCTCACGGAAAATTCTTGGATTGTTTAACTGCCTGCAAAAAAACTATGTTTTGAAAAACTTCGATAGCGAGGAGGTGTTTTAATGGTTTTCTACAATTTGATCACGCATTATCAACTGGGCGGACAAAAGCGAGGTCGAGATTCTTGCCATCACTTTCAGTGAAGTTCATCCGGACGGAGCGGCCGCCATTGATGCGATCAATACGTGGTACGGGCGTGGCGACATTCCCGTGGGTATTTACAAAGGGAATCTGGTGGGGCCTGATTCTTCGAAATACCTTGGGCCAGTCGCGGCGTTTCCTCATGACCTGACGAGCGCTGCGGCCCCCTCCGCACTTGAAGTCTATCGCAAAGTACTCGCTGAACAGCCGGATAAATCGGTGACCATCATCAGCGTGGGTTTTCTCAACCATCTCCATGACCTCCTGAAGGCCGAACCCGATCTGGTGGCGAGGAAGGTCAAGGAGATGGTTGTGATGGGAGGGCGCAACAATGACGGGTTCAACCTCTCGCGCCACGATCTGGTTGCCCAGTCGGAATACGTCATCCGCAACTGGCCGACGCCACTTGTTATCAGCCAGCACGGAGGCAGCACAAAGACTGGAACCAAACTCTCCGATTCGCCGGCTGAAAACCCCGTGCGTGAAGCCTTCTATCAATGGTTCGATCAATCTTACCAGGGACGCTCCAGCTGGGATCAGGTTGCTGTGTTATATGGAGTGAGAGGGCTGGGAGAAACCTTCGAAGAAATCACCACCGGAACCGGAAGACTGCGAAATGATTATGAGTGGCAGATGCAGCCAGGGCATCGATCATATTTGAAATCCAAACTGACCGACGACGAACTGGTCGACATCATTGAAACCCTGATGATCAAACTGCCGGGTGAATCTCCCGTATCTGCCGAGAAGCCGCAGTAAACGGAACGCGGGGCCGATAGGGTTCGCATGCTTTAGGGAACAACTGTAGCCTGCCCCAGCAACCGTTTAATCGACATGCCCTCCCCCAGCGCTCGAATCATTTTGCTGCTCTTCACGGTCTGTTTGGGGTTCGCCCCAGGCACCCTGCTCGCTCAGAAGCTGCCCAACATTATCGTCATCTACGCTGATGATCTGGGCTACGGCGATTTGTCCTGTTACAACCCCAACGCCGCCTACCTGACGCCGCGTCTCGATCGCATGGCCGCGGAAGGCATTCGTTTCACGGACGCCCACAGTCCGTCCACGATTTGTTCACCATCGCGTTACAGCCTGTATTCCGGCAATCAAGTTTGCCGCACCGGCCGACGCACAACCGCCTTCGAAGGTCCCGGTGGTCCGAGTTACCTCAAGCCCGGGGAAATGACCATCGCAGACATGTTAAGGAAACAGGGCTATCGCACCGGGGTGTTCGGCAAGTGGCACGTGGGTCTCACCTGGTATGACAAAGATGGAAAGACGCTGGGGGGCGGTTTCGAGAACTCGCTGCTGATCGACTACGAGAAAAGCACACCGCTTGAAGACGGACCCAACGCGCGTGGATTCGATAAATCGTTCGTGACGCCCAACTGCCCAACCACCGACCCGCTCTACATCTACATTGAAAACGGAATGGTCCCCACACCGGCCAGCCAACGGCACCGGAGCGACAACCTTCCCAATCCCGGCGGGAAATGGAGATGGGACAATGACGAAGGCTGGATGGCTCCCGACTACGAATTTGTGAATGCCGATCTGTTGTTCTACGACAAGACGTTGAAGTTTATCACCGAGCATCGGAAGAACTCACCCGCCAAACCGTTCTTTGTCGTTTTCGCCACGCAGATCTCCCATGCGCCCGTACTACCAGCACCAGAGTTCAATGGCAAAACAACCGCCGGAGCGCGGGGCGATTTCGTCTACGAACTGGATGCATTGACCGGACGACTGCTCGACGCAATCAACGAGCTCGGCATCGATGACAACACGCTTGTCCTGTTCAATTCGGACAACGGACCAGAAACCGTTCACACCGCCTGGATGCGAGAAGATCACGATCATGATGCAGCTGGTGGTTACCGCGGTATGAAACGCGATGGCTGGGAGGGCGGACATCGTGTTCCGTTCATCGCGCGATGGCCGGGGCGCATTCCGCCGGGTCAGGTCTCAAACCAATTGACCAGCACCACGGACATCTTTGCCACGGTGGCTTCCGTCGTTGGATATGAACTTCCCGACGACGTCGCGGTCGACAGTTTCGACATGCTGCCCGCCATGCTGGGAACACAGGATGAAGACGATTCGATTCGCCCCTACATGTTGACTCAAAGTTTTCGAGGTGAATTTCAATTGCGGCAAGGCGACTGGAAATACCTCGATCACATGGGTTCCGGTGGCAACGATTATGGGAAAGGAATCCTGCTAAAATATACACTGCCAGAAACTGCACCCGAGGCCACCAGCCAGTTATTCAATCTCACCGACGATCTAGGTGAAACCACCAACCTGTTTTTCATCGAGTCCGACAAACGAATTGAAATGCAGACGCTGCTCAAGGAGTTGACGAAGAAAGACGGCGGACGTACGGCGCCGCGAAATCGGCAAGCGATAGGGATTGAGAATATTCCCCAGCTTAACTGACTGACGTGGAACTGGTGGGGAGAGCTCTCCGAGCGAACCTTCGAGCGTTCCCAAGCTCATCGAATGTATGAAAGAAGATGGTGCGTACAACCTTGGCGGATTCGAAACACGTTCCCTGATTCCAGCCCAACCGTTTGAAATAGACCTGCATGACATCCAGTCTCGTTCGGAGAACTCTCCCCCGCAGCGCAGACTGGCAGTCTGCTGTATCGCAGGTTGGCAACCTGCGCGCGGCTTGAATAAAACCGAACCGCAATAATTCGAAAACGCCAAGCCGACTACCAGTCAGCGATACGGCAGTTTGGCAAACTGCGCTACTCGAGGAACGTTGAATCCAACTTAACCATTCAAGTGGTTTGATTCCCCTCCCCGCTCACAAACCAAACTCTGACAGCGGCATCTTCTGAAACACCAGGTCAGCAACCGACGATTCATAGATAATCCCCAACGTCTGGTCATCGACCATTACCAACGAACTGTAGGCGCCGCCTTTCTCGTCGAGCAGGATCTGTTTGTCTACTGGCCACGTCTTTCCGTCGTCGAGACTGACACGAACGGTCATGTTCTTCCGGTTGGTCTTGCTGTTGGGATTTGAGAAAAAGAGAACGCGTCGACCGTCTGCCAGAGTGTGACCGATCAAGCTCGCCATACAAACCGGTTCCGGCAACGCGCCATGATCGGATGAATGCGTTGTCCATGTCTGACCCAGATCTTTCGTCACGTTCACCGCCCGACCGTTTGTTTCCGACTTGTCGTTCCGGTTGCGATTGTCGCGCATGTTCAGCATGAGCGATCTATCGCTCAATTCGACTACGGCGCATTCGGTCGTATCGGATCGGGCGTGGCTCCCGACCGTCCACGTTTTTCCATGATCCGCGCTCCACATCAGATTGGAAAACGGCAATCCCGTTTCATCCCTGCCCTGAGTCGGCATCACCAACGTTCCGTCAGACATCGTGATTCCGTTTCCGGGCGCGGGTGCGAACAAATACCAACTCGGGTCCTTCAATCGTTCCGTCCAGTTCTCCGACTTGGACCATGTTTTACCGTCGTCACTCGAACGAACAATCATGAACTGAGTCGATTGGTTGATGCCATGCCCCGGCTCTGATCCCTTGTCTCTCCATTGATGTGTTCCCGGCTTGCCGTGTGTCCATACGGCCGAAACAAAGATTTCGCCCGTGTTCTCGTCGACCAGAATATTGGGATCGGAACACCCGTTCAGATCCTGGCCCAGCCCGCCAAACTCGCCCATGTCCATGATCGGCTGCGGCGCTTCCCATGTAGTGCCTCCATCCGTGGAGCGGGACAAACCGATGTCCATGTGCCCCTGCAAATCACGGCCACCTTCGTAGCGCATGTCATAAACCGCGAGCAACGTCCCATGGGTCGTCCGGGCAATCGCTGGGATACGGAACGTATGGCAATCCGCCTCGCCTTGCCGGTGAATGATAACCATCGGTCGATCACTGGCTGAGCAGATCAGGGGCAGGAAAAGTACGAAGGCGAATAGTTTTCTCAACGTCGTCATTGGTTATCTGGTGATAGGTAAAATGCAGAAAGTGAGGCGCCGCTGACCGGCAGCGATGCTAGAGAGTGTATCGAACGGCCAATCATGTCTTAACTACTCAGCGGCTGCTTTCATCGGTGGTTCGGCCGCATCCTGCTCCAGCGCGCAGCCCAGACTCCGACCCACGGAGCGCAAACGAGTGACATCGTGACGAGATTAAAAAGAAACCTGTGAATGACATGGGGCCACCATGCCTCACGGTTAACTATCATGGCCTGTCCTGTAATGATAGCCTACTCCATCGAAAATGACGTGAGCACTACCGTAATAATCGCGGCGAATACGCCCAGCACCGCACCTTTGAAAAAGGCGGTGCGCTGTGAGCACGGCTTGATGACGCTTGGCATGACCACTCCAATAAGCCCGCCGAGGGATAACACAAACCAACTCGCTACGAACACGGCGTGAGCTGCGTAAACAATGATGTGGAAAACCGTCTCGCCGGGATTGTGACCCTGAAAGAACCAATAACTGAAACTCAATAGTGCCCAAACGAATGCTCCACTTGCAGCCATGAGTGCGCCTCCGGTGATTCGTTTGTCGAGCGATATCATACTTGCGATGCACCTGGTTTGCCGAACATTGTGAACATGATACAGAGCTTGTAAGCCCTTCTGCCCCGGCAGTTCCCACAAGCCCTTCTATTTCAGTGCCCTTATGAAAGCAGGCCGGTGAATTTCTCTCAAGAAATTTCAGAATCCTGAATCACCTCAGTCAGCACCTCCAGAGATTGATCCGGGTCGGAAACGCTCCGTCGGCGGAAAGTTTGCACTGGGACGAGTGAATCCGTCAGATCTTGGACTGCGCCAGTCCTCTGGCGCTTTCCTCGCAGGCTTGGATTGTAGGGTGTAGTGCAAATGGGAACAGCTTGGAGCCTGTCTGAAAAAAACGGAGCGCGGCTGTGTCGTCCTCGACCAGCCGCAGCCGGTTCGCAATTTCCGGGTTCTGGAACTGGTGACTCCGCCCTGCGGCTGGTCGTCGACACAGCCGCGCTCCTTTTTCAGTGGTTCTTGGCGAATCAGCAACAAAGCGGCAGAGGGCTGCCGCACTCCACGACGCTTCCGCGATTTTTTGAAACCTTCCATTACAAGGCGCCCATTCTCTGTGTTCCCGTCGTTGATATGTGCCAGACGCCATCGGTTCCCGGGGCTAGGGCGTCCGCTTCGGGACACATCTGGCCCGCTTCGGGAACGGCAGGAATGGAGTTGCCACGCGGATTTAACTAGCCGTCGACCTCGGGTTTTGGCGGCATTTACTCAAGGTTGGATTGACAGTCACCGCCCCAGTCGGTATGCGAACCGCGTTCTAAATCTCCCCGATCCCGGCGCACGACGGCCCGGTCGAATTGAGTTCGCAAATGGGAACCGTTGAATTGCCCCATGTACATCAATTTAAAACTGTTCTTCCGCGCGTTGGAAATTGCGCTGTTCGAGAAACCGGCCAGCCCGCGACGCTGGTTCTTCGTCATCGCGTTCACCGGTCTGTTTCTCGCCTTCTGGTGTGTGGTTGCCGCGGGTCGTTTGCTCGATCATTTGTTGTATCCCGGCTATCGCGATCAACCGGTCAAGGAACCGGTGTTCATCATCGCTCCGCCCCGCAGCGGCACGACCATCACGCAAAAGCTGATGGCGCTGGATGAAGAACGCTTCTCCTGCGTGCGTTTCTACCAGTGCGTTTTTCCTGCGGTCACCTTTCACAAGATCTTCGACGGCATCGCGTGGATCGACAAACAACTAGGAAACCCCTTTGCGCAACTGGCGACGTGGATGGAGAAGGTGTTCTTTGGCGGCTGGGAAGATTCGCATCCGATGAAGTTCAACGAGCCAGAAGAAGACGACGGGTTCTTTGTCTACACCTTCGTGACGGAAGCGATCTACCTGCTCTTCCCGTATGTGAACGAGCTTTGGGGCGCGGGTTTCATGGACGACCTCTCGCAACCCGAACGCCGTCAGGTGATGCGCTATTACCGGTCGTGCCTGCAACGCCATCTCTATGCCACCGGTCCGGACAAGACGCAGCTATCCAAGGCGACCCAGTTGTCCGGCGCGTTCAACTGCATCCGCGACGAGTTTCCCGACGCCAAAATAATCACCATCATCCGGCACCCAAGGAACTCCATTCCTTCGCACGTCAGCCTGTTCGTGCCGGTCTGGCAAACCGTTGATCCCACCATCAAACGCGACGGCCCCGAAGCACGCGAATACGCCGAGATCGCGGTCGCGTGGTTCAAGCACATGTACCAGGCGAGCCAGGAACAGCCCAAGGATCGTTTCTACACGATACGATTCAACGAACTGGCCAAGGACAACCAAGGAACGATCGAGAAGGTTTATCAACACTTCGGCTGGCCGATCAGCGATGCCCTCCGCGCGCGACATGAGGAAGCCAGCAAAAAGGGCAAGGAATTCAAGAGCTCGCACAAATACACGCTCGAGGAGTTTGGCCTGAGCGAAGAATGGGTGCAGACCGAGTGCAAAGAGGTCATCGAAGGCTACGGTTTGCAGGAGAAATAACGAGTAACGATCTACTTCACCGAAACTGGAAAGGCGACATTCCTGTCGTCTGGGGCCGCGACAGGGCGACAAGAATCTCGCCCGTCCGTTGAACGACTCCGTTCCTTCGCCCGTCATTTTCCCAGACTTTCTACAAATTTACTTGCGCCCCCCGGTGACGATGGAATCCTGACGGACTTTATGGCAGACGCACCCAAATCGAACGGCTTGGACATCGCCGCACTTTTGAAGGCCCACGAAGGCCAGAACTACGAGTTGTTCGCGGAACACGTAAACCCGCAGTTCGCCAAGGTGCTCAAGACGATCGGCTTTGATCGTTGCTACACCCACGCGGAGGGCCCGTATCTTTTTGACACCAAGGGCACCAAGTATCTGGATCTCAACGGCGGTTATGGTGTGTTCAATCTCGGCCGCAACCACCCGGAGATCCGCCGCGTGCTGAAGGAATTTCTGGACCTGGAATACTCAAGCCTCGTCAAGCTGGACGCTCCCCTCGCCTGCGGCTTGCTCGCGAAGGAATTGAAGAAACGCATGCCCAACCAGCTGGACATGGTGTTTTTCACGAACTCCGGTGCCGAGGGCATCGAGACCGCGATCAAATACGCGAAGTGCGCGACCGGCAAATCCGGCATCATACATTGCGCGAAGGCGTTTCACGGTCTGACCAACGGTGCGCTGTCGATCAACGGTGACAACAGTTTTCGCGAGGGCTTCGGGCCCTTCATGCCGGACTGCCGAGAGATTCCATTCAACGATCTCGCCGCACTCGAACAGGCACTTCAGGCCGGCAATGTCGCCGCCTTCATCGTGGAACCGATCCAGGGCAAGGGCGTCAACATTCCGTCACCGGGCTACTTGAAGGATGCGGCTGCGCTTTGTCGAAAACATGGCGCGTTGTTCGTTGCCGATGAAGTGCAGACCGGCATGGGGCGCACCGGAAAGTTTCTCGCCATCGAACACGAAGGCGACGTCGATCCCGATATCGTGGTGCTCGCCAAATCACTTTCGGGCGGGTTCGTGCCCGTCGGCGCAGTGCTCACCCGCCGTTGGATCTACGATAAGGTGTTCTCCAGCATGCCGCGTTCGGTGGTGCATTCCTCGACCTTCAGCCAGGGCAGTTTTGCGATGGTCGCCGGCCTTGCAACGCTCGACGTGATGGACCGCGAAAACCTCATGGAAAACGCGACCAAGATGGGCAACCTGATCGGCAACGGATTGCTGGCTCTAAAACCGCGTTTCGAGTTCATCAAAGATATTCGCTGGCGCGGTCTGATCACCGGCATCGAGTTCGGCGAACCGAAATCGTTCACCCTAAAGACGGCTTGGAAGATCATTCATGGCATGGACAAGAGCCTCTTCCCACAGGCGGCGTTGATTCCGTTGATCGACAAGCATCACATCCTCACGCAGGTCGGCGGTCACAACATCGACCTGATTAAACTGCTCTCGCCGCTCGTGATCAACGAAGAGGACGTGAACTGGCTGCTCAAGGCATTTGAAGCGGTCATGGTGGACATGCACAAATTCCCCGGACCGGTTTTCGATGTCCTGACCAGCATCGGCAAGATGGCGATAACGTCCCGGCCGAGGTGAGCTTTCAGTGAAACACTAGGTCGGTATTCAGTGGGTCAGTTTGGGCGGCGAGCGCGTCCATCCGACGCTCCATCACCGAAACGTTTCCGGCGAAGGCTATTTTCCGAGATACTTTGACGGATTGCGGATTCGATCCAGCCGTTCTGCTTCGTGCTCAGCCGCTTCGCTGCGTTGTTTCCGCTGAGTGATCCTGTGCAAGAACCACATGGGGAGCATGCCCACCTGCCTGACCAGAGAAACGAGATCCAACCAAAACTGTTTTAAAGTATTCATTGTATTGTTCCGGCTCGACCGGCGACGAGCCGGCGACCGTTCGGGGTTCAAACTAGTCGTCGCTCTCCATGGCCGCCAGCAACGCGTCCAGTGAGACGGTCGCGAAACTCGTCGCGGAATCGCTCATGGCGTAGGGGATGACCAACTCGCGACCGTGCAGCAGCGCGCCGCAGGTGTAAACCACGTTCGGCACGTAGCCTTCCCGTTCCGCTTCGTTCGGGGAGAGCAAGGGTTCGCGCAGCCGGCCTATCACCTTCGTGGGATCCTTGAGATCGAGCAGGAACGCACCGAGGCAATACTTTCGCATCGCGCCCACGCCGTGGCTCAACACCAGCCACCCCGCTTCCGTTTCAATCGGCGAACCGCAGTTCCCTATCTTGAAGAACTCCCAAGGCGCTGCGGGGGACAACAACACTTTCGGCGTCCGCCAAAAATGAATGTTGTCTGAGAACATCAGGAGAATGTTTTCGTCGTCCTGCCGCGAAAGCATCGCGTATTGCCCGTTGATCTTGCGGGGGAACAACGCCATGCCTTTGTTTTGCACCGCGGGGCCGTTCAGCGTGCTAAATTTAAAGTGAACGAAGTCCGTTGTCTCCAACAGTTGTGGCAGCGTGATCTTGCCGTCGTAGGCGGTGTAAGTCGCATAGTGTGTGACACTGCCGTCGTCGTCCTCGAAGCGCACAAACCGGGCATCCTCAATGCCGTTGCTCTGACTCGGTGAGGACGGAAATAGAACGCGCTGCGAGGTGTGGCTGTCAGGCGAGAAATTCACTTCATAGTTGGATTCTGCCAGCAACAGAATGCCACGGGCGGCGTGGGCGCCTGATGCGTCCGACGTGTCGTCCGTCAATCCCGATGCGCGGAGAACCGCCTGTAGTTCCTTGAGTGTGAAGTCCTCGTGCAAGTTGTCCATAACGCGACGACAAAAGGCGTTTTGCACACCCGCCTCTTCAAGTTTGTGCGAGAACAACTCCTTGTCATACGCAGGATTGGGCAACCGCTCCGGTTCGGTCACCAGGGGCACCGGGGGTGAGAGGGTGACCCGCTGCTGGGCGCTCACGCAGCCAGTGCGGAAGGCGATGGAGGAAATATGCCCTTCACCTGTGGCGCGCAAACTGAGGATGAAACGCAGCGAACCCTCCGGAATCCCGGACTGATCCGGGTGCGGCACGATGGACGGATTGAACAAGGCGGCGGACTCCGGTGAATACTCGTGGGTAAAGTGGGCGCCGATCAGCAGTTGTTGCTCGGGTGACAGCTGCCGGTCCGGCTCAAGGTAAATTTCAGCCTGCTCAAAACGTTTTTGAAAAAAGGATTCAAGCTGCACATGGCGGTCGGCGAATTCTCCCAACACTTGGCTCAGAAGCCGGGTGACGTCCTCATCGGACAAGGCCAGCACCCGGCCGACGATCCTTCGGGCGATGTCGTCGGTCGCGGGACGAAACGGACGCAACAAAACGCGCGCGTGATCCGGAACGATGGTCGGTCCGATTCGCTTCGCGTGAACGGCAGAAGAAGTAGATTTGATCATACGGTGTGAAATAGTTCCCGATCTCCGGTCCGGGGATCTGAAATCAGTTGTCAACGGATTCCTTGAAGCTTGCCAGGGTGTTTTGCAGCGCCTGTTTTTCCACCAGCGCGAGAAGGAACGCGAGAGTTGATTCAGCGCCTTGATTCTGACTCAACCGGTCCATATGCAGACCGTCGCGGCAGCCACCGGTCCCCGCATCATAAAGCGCCAGCCCCAGATCGTTCCGGCCGAGAAACCACTCAAACGCACGACGCGCTTCAGCCACCCAGAACATGTCGCCGGTCGCATTGTAGGCTTCGATGCACGCCGAAACGGTGGCCTGTGCTTCGATCGGTTGCTGATCGAACAAGGCCGGTTTTTCGCCACGTTGGTAGAATCCGTTTGAACCGATCGGTCGGAACGCCCCCGTATCGGTCGTCTGGATACCGATGAGCCAGCGCAACGTCTTGAGCCCAAGTTCCAGCATCGGTTGGTTGTCCATGCAACGACCGCTCAGAATCATCGAATGCGGCAGTTTCGCGTTGGCATAGGAGACCACTTCCTCGAACCAATGCCAGTCGTCAGTCGCGGCATCTTGGTAGCGCTGCAGGAGCTTCGCCGTCAGCGATTCGCGAATCTGGCTCGCCCGTCGGTCGCCGCTGAGTCGCTGCAGGTAGTGGTCGATACCGATGAGTGTGAACGCCCATGATCGGGGCGAAGTGAACTCCGCCGCCACCGGCAACGCCTGTTCAAACAACTCCGCTGCCAGCATCCGAAAACTGCCCTGACCGGCCTCGGCCACGCACATCCCCAGCGCCCAGAGCGACTGCCCCTGGCAATCCTCCGAGCCGACGTCTTCCAGCCACTTACGATCAAAGCTCATGAAGTTCCGGAAACGCCCGCTCTTGCGATCAAAGGCATGATTGAGGAATGCCGCATAGGTTGCGGCACGCTCGCCCAGGCGTGGCGATCCGTGGCCCATTTTTTGGAGCAGCATCGCCAGCACAAGAGCGCGCGCGTTGTCGTCTGTGCAATAGCCCTCCTCGAAATTGGGCACCGTGAAGGTGGCGTGTTGAAATATGCCGGTTGAGTCGCTCAACCGAAACAGATGATCCAGCTTCAACGGGGGCAATTGTCCGTGTTGTTCGTCGAGCGTCTTGATGATGGACGACTTTGCTCCGACGAAACTGTGGTCACGCCGCGCCTGTTCAAAGGACTTCATGTAGCGCTGGGCCACCCGGCTCCAGATCATCTCACGTCCGAGCGTGTAGGCGTTCTTCCGCAGGGTCTGGCGCAACGGTTTGTCACGCAGCAATTCAACCACCGCGGCCGAAATGGCCGGGGCATCACGAAACGGGACGAGCCTGCCGCGGCCCTCGGCCAGCAATTCCGCCGCGTGCCAGTACGGCGTGGAGACTACGGCATTTCCGGCACCAAACGCACAGGCCAGCGTGCCGGACGTGATCTGTGTCTCGGTCAAATAGGGCGTCAGATAAATGTCCGCCGCTCCGATGAAACGCATCAGTTCCTCCAACTCCACGAAGCGGTTGAAGAACACAACATGTTTCTGCACGCCGAGATCTGTCGAGAGCATCTCCAGGCTCAGACGATAGGCCTCGCCTTCCTCGCGCAACAGGTTCGGATGGGTCTGGCCCAGCACGACGTAAACAATGTTGGGAAATTCCTTGATGATGTCCGGCAACGCCCGCAAGGCAAACTCGACGCCCTTGTTCGGAGACAGCAGTCCGAAGGTGAGCATTACCTGTCGGCCTTCCACACCGAATTCGTCCTTGAACAAATTGGGATCGGCAAACGGCAGGTCGGGAATGCCGTGCGGTATCAGATCAATTTTCTCAGAGGGCGCCTGATAGACGTCCCGCAGAAACTCCGCGCCGCGTTCGGCCATGACCACCAGCCGGGTGGAGAGCCGGATCAACTCACGCATCACCCGCCGTTGTTCCGAATTGGGGTCACGCAACACGGTGTGCAGCGTGGTGACAATGGGCATCCGCAATTCACGCAACAACGCGAGCACATGGCTCCCCGCTGGTCCTCCGAAGATTCCAAACTCATGCTCCAGGCAGACCACGTCCACTCCCGTGATGTTCAGAAATTCGGCGGCACGCAGATACGAGGGGAGGTCCTGCTCTTCAATTTCAAAGCGCACCTCGGGAGGATAATTGTAACCCGCCTTCAGATCATTGACGGGTACTACGGGGCATTGCATCGCAGGGAACTCCGCCGCCACCGCGCATCGCAGGTCGGTCGTGAACGTGGCGATGCCGCATTTTCTCGGCATGTAGTCGCCAAGAAAGGCAACTTTGTGGGTATCGGTTCTTTTGGGCATTAAATGACGTCTCGAAAAACCGGCCTTTTACCCATTCTTCGTTTTTACCTTGAGGCCCGGAACGCACTTCACCAAGAACCATTAATTTGAGAGCATCTTCCGCAAAAACTTCCGCTGGCCTTCAATCCCGTGTTTCCTTAACGTTCGCCGCTCAATTTCCGCCGGATACAGGTGGGCATTAAAATTGAACCGAAGACCCATTCAAGATGACGAGCACCGAGATCCGCCAGTCGTTCCTCGATTTTTTCAAATCGAAACAGCACACTATCGTGTCGTCCGCCAGCCTGATGCCGGACTCGCCGAACCTGCTGTTCACCAACGCCGGCATGAACCAGTTCGTGCCGATCTTCCTGAATGAAACGAGCTGCCCTTACTCGCCCGGCCGCGCGGCGGACACCCAGAAATGCATCCGCGCCGGCGGCAAGCACAACGACCTGGATGACGTCGGGCTCGACACGTATCACCACACATTTTTCGAGATGCTCGGTAACTGGTCGTTCGGCGATTACTTCAAGAAGGAAGCAATTGACTGGGCGTGGGAACTCATCACCGAAGTCTGGAAATTTCCGAAGGACCGACTCTATGCCACGATCTATCAACCGGACGACGGCGACCCCGCCGAACGCGATCAGGAAGCGTGGGAAATTTGGGCGGAGAAGTTTCGCGCTGCCGGACTCGATCCCGATGCCCACATCGTCAACGGCAACAAGAAGGACAATTTCTGGATGATGGGCGAGACCGGTCCGTGCGGTCCGTGCTCCGAGCTGCATGTGGACCTCACGCCCACCGGAGATACCAAGGGCGCGCTGGTCAACAAGGGTTCCGCCGAGTGCATCGAGATTTGGAACCTGGTGTTCATCCAGTTCAACGCCAACCCGGACGGCACATTCTCCAATCTCCCGGCTAAACACATCGATACCGGGATGGGCTTCGAACGGGTAACGAGTATTCTCCAGTGCACGAAGAATTTCACGGACTTCCACGGCACGATCTCGAACTATGAGACCGACATCTTCCGTCCGATCTTTGATGCGATCGAAAAACTGAGTGGCAAGAAATACAAATCCTCCCTGCCGAAGGATGGCAGCACAGGTGACACGGAACAGGAGAAGATCGACGTGGCGTTCCGCGTGATCGCCGATCACATCCGCACCTTGAGCTTCTCGATCGCCGACGGCATCCAGCCCGGCAACACCGATCGCAATTACGTCCTCCGCCGCATCCTGCGTCGCGCCGTCCGCTACGGACGCACCCTCGGATTCCACGAACCGTTCTTCTACAAACTCGTCGAAGTTCTCGCCGAAACAATGGGCGATGTGTTTCCCGAAATCCGGGCAAAAAAGAACCACATCGAAGAAGTCATCCAGACTGAGGAAGAAGCGTTCAACCGGACGTTGGACAAGGGGATCAAGCTGTTCGAGGACGAGGCAGCACGACTGCTGGTGGACGAAGTCCGCCACAGTCCGGGGAGCGCACGCGGCCCGCGTGCAGAAGTCGGCGGCCCGCCGACTTCTGGTTCCACCAAATTCTTCACCACCGAAGGGAAGCGGGTAACCATCGAACCCGCCCCCGGCGCGACGTATTCAAAACGTCGCCTCCCCCACTTCGAAAACCCCTGGGCTATCTACCACATCACGCTGACGACCATTGAACGCCATCAGTTTGAACCCGCCGACCGGGACATTGTCTTGAATTGCCTCCGCCACTGGAACGGACGCCGATACCGGATGATTGCGGCGTGTGTGATGCCGGACCATACGCATCTCATCATCCAGCCCGGCATCGAATCACAAGATCCGGACGGGAACCTGGTGTTCTATTCGCTGACCACTATTCTGCACACGATCAAGTCATTCACAGCCCACGAGATCAACAAACGGGCGAACGCGACAGGCAGCGTTTGGGAAAAAGAAAAATTCGACCGCTACATCCGGTCCGATTCTGATCTGGAGGAAAAGTTCCATTACGTTTGCCGGAATCCTTGGGATTCCGGCTTGGTGCAGCCCAACGAATCATGGCCCTGGGTGTGGACGCCGGAATCCGAAACGGGAGGCTCTAGCGCCACGGGGAGCGCAGGCGGCTCGCCTGCTGAATCCGGCGGCTCGCCAGATTCCCCCAAAATGGATGGTCAAAGCGTTCGGCGGGCCGCCGAACGCGGCACGCCAGCGGCGTGCGCTCCCCGGGACGAGACTCCAGCCATGGCGACGATCTCGGGCGCATTCGCGTTCCGGCTTTATGATGAACAGGGCTTCCCGCTGGATCTGACCGAACTGATGGCTCGCGAGCGGGGTTTGAACGTGGACCAAGACGGTTTTGAAAAGTTGATGGGCGAACAACGGGCTCGTGCCCGCGCTTCGCAGAAAAAACAGGTCATCGAGCTGTCACAGATTGAAACGACCAGTCCGACAAGATTTGTCGGATTCGATCAACTTGCGACGGAAGCCAAGGTTCTCGAAATCGTCGAATTGAAGGACAAGACGGCCGTAATTCTTGATGTCTCCGCGTGCTACGCTGAGATGGGGGGTCAGGTCGGCGACACCGGCGAGCTTTCCGGTTCCGGGAATCTTTGGCGGATTAACAACACCCAGAAGTCGGGCAACACTTTCCTACATTTGATCGATGGCGATGATGCGCCCGAGGTCGGCGCCACGCTTTCGCTTTCCGTGAATCGCGCCCGTCGTGACGCCATTCAACGCCACCACACCGTCACGCATTTGCTGCACTGGGCGTTGCACGAAATCGTTAGCAAGGAAGCGTCGCAGAAGGGTTCGTTCGTCGGGCCGGACAAGTTGACGTTTGATTTCAACCACGCCGCGCTCACCCCAGATCAGATCGCCGATGTTGAAAAACTGGTGAACGAACGCGTCCTCGAAAACGCCGGTGTCAGCTGGACCGAGGTGCCGCACGCCGACGTGAAAGGCCGCGCCGATGTCATGCAGTTCTTCGGCGACAAATACGGCGACCAGGTCCGCGTCGTCCAGATCGGCGGCGAGGCGGGCAGCTTGAACGGTTATTCGATGGAGCTCTGCGGCGGCACCCACACGCGGGCGACCGGTGAAATTGGATTGTTCCGCATCGTCGGCGAAAGCGCGATCGCGGCCGGTGTCCGGCGGATCGAAGCCGTCGCCGGGTTGCAAGCGTATCAGGTCGCCAACCGCGAGCTGGAGTTGATCAAGACCATCGCCGAAAAAACCAATTCCCCGATTGGCGAATTGGAAAAAAAGATCGAAGCGATGCTCGCGCATCAAAAAGAACTGGAGAAGGAACTCAAGTCCGCGAAGCAGCGCGAAGCCGCGCAGAACGCGAAGTCACTTCCCGCGAGTGCCGAGACCGTGAACGGCATTCCGTTGATCGTGAAAAATTTCGGAGATGCTGATGGAAATACTCTGCAAGCCGTTGCGGATGCGTTGAAGGGCGACTTCAACGGGGTCGTGGTTTTGGGTGGTGTGAGCAACGGAGCGGTCGCGTTGATCGCCACCGTTTCCAATGACTTCACCAAGCAGGTGCAGGCCGGAAAGATCATCCAGGCCATCGCGCCGATCGTCGGTGGCAAAGGCGGTGGCAAACCGGACAACGCCCGAGGCGGCGGCAAGGAATCGGGCAAACTGGATGAAGCGCTGGCCAAGGTGAAGAGCTTGCTCGGCTGATCGATATTGGCGATATTCCATCGAACAGAGAGATGAGCATCGAAACTTGGTGCCGCCTTCTCTCCAGACGTCGGAAAAATGATCTGTTACGGGGAAATACGAAACGACATGAAACCGAGCGATTCCGCTGCCAGGCGCAATCGTCGGGGGACGGTTCCGTTGCTTCTGCTCAGCCTTCTTTGCCTGACATCTTGCACACATCGACTGGCGCAGGCTCCAACGCTACCGGTCGGTTCCATCACAATTCCTGCACGACTCATCGGCCACTCGTTCATCGTCGACGTCAAGATTGGCGGACACGGGCCGTTTCGGATGTTGCTGGATACCGGCGCGAGCTCGTTGGTTATTTCCCCGGAAATTGCCGAGCAGTTGAGGAAGGCTGGCGACCTCGAGAACATTTGGAATCTGCGCGCAGGAACCTCTGATGGTGGCAGCCAACGTTTTGAAACTGTGGTGGTGTCGCATGTTGAACTTGGCGCCTACCAGATCCCAACCGCAACAACCATGGTCGTAGATCTGGGACCCGTTCAAAGCTCCGTAGGGCTGCCAATCGATGGGATTGTCGGCATGGAATTGTTCCGTTTTTTGCGTTCCTCTCCTGCGCCAGTCTCTTAATCGCACTCCAGCCCGAGTGCCTTTTTGACTTTCCCTCCGCCCTTGTCTAGCGTGACGGCATGGACATGTTGCACGCGCCGTGGCGGATTGACTACATTCTCGCTCCAAAGGAACCCTTGCCCGAGGGCGGTGATTCGTTGTTCACCCGCATGGCAAATTCGAGCGACGATGTCGCGAACCTGATCATCGCACGGGGCAAATCGTGTTTCGCGGTGATGAACCGTTTTCCCTACAACGGCGGCCACGTGATGACAGTGCCCTACAAACAGGTCACGGATTTCAACGGGCTCACTCCGGACGAGATCACCGAGCTGATGCTGTTGACGCGGGGTTGCCAAAATGCGATTCAAACCGCGATGAATCCCGACGGGTTCAACGTGGGAATCAATCTCGGCAAGGTCGCTGGCGCCGGGATTGTCCAACATCTGCATGTTCACATCGTTCCCCGCTGGAACGGCGACACCAATTTTATGCCGGTGCTGGGCAATACCTCGGTGTTGCCGGAAGCGCTGGAAGAAACGGCCGCCAAGCTCCGGTCCGAGCTGGCCGGGCAGAAGGAATGACATGACTACGGAAACGCTGCACTTCGACAATGCACGAACGGTTCAATCGCTGATCGGCAATTCGTCGCGCAACCTTGACATCGTCGAACGACAGCTCGGCGTGAAGGCGACCGCGCGCGACGGCTGGATCAAGCTGGAGGGCGAACCCGGGGCCGTCGAGCAGGCGTGTCAGTTGTTCCGGCAGATTGAGGGCGCGATGCAATCCGGATCGACTGTCCGCCCCCGCGACTTCACGCAGGCGCTCGCCGTTATGAAAAACGAGGGTGGCGACGCGCTGCGCGGACTGTTCGCCGCGCGCATTCAAACTTCGACGAAGAAGGCGCCGGTGATGCCGAAGACGTCCGGGCAACGTCGTTACGTTGAGGCGATCCAGAAATACGACGTGACGTTTGGCGTCGGCCCGGCCGGCACCGGAAAAACTTATCTGGCGATGGCGATGGCGGTGTCCGCTCTGGTTCAGGAAAAGGTGTCGCGGATCATTCTGACGCGGCCCGCCGTGGAAGCCGGCGAGGCGCTCGGCTATTTGCCCGGTGATCTGGACGAGAAATTGGAGCCCTACCTCCGGCCGTTGCAGGACGCGTTGCTGGACATGCTTCCCGCCGAGGAAATTGTCCGTCACCGCGAGCGCGGCACCATCGAGATTGCGCCGCTCGCCTACATGCGCGGCCGCACGTTGAACCACGCGTTCGTGATTCTCGACGAGGCGCAGAACACCACGACCGAGCAGATGTTCATGTTTCTGACGCGGCTCGGTTTCAATTCCCGCGCTGTGATCACGGGTGATCCGACCCAGGTGGATCTCCCAAACCACAAACAATCCGGCCTGACCGAAGCGATCCGGGCGCTGGCCAAGGTCGAAGAGATCGGCATCGTGGAATTTGAAAAAAAGGACATCGTCCGGCATCCGCTCGTGCAGCGCATCATCGAGGCCTACGAGAACCACCGCGTCCGCCAGCAATGAGCCGGCTCCTGCAAATCAAGAACCGGCGGCGGGAGCGGCACATCAGCATCCGCGAGCTGAAGAAAATCCTGACCGCCACGTTGAAAAACGAAATGGCCGTCGAGGAGTTTGAGATTGGAATTCACCTGGTCGGCGCGGACGAAATGACGTCGGTGAATGAAACGTTTCTCCAACACGAGGGTTCGACCGATGTCATCACGTTCAACCATTCCGAGATCGACGATCCCTCCCGGCTGCACGGCGAGCTGTATGTCTGTCTGGACGAGGCGATGGCGGTGGCTCCCCGTTTTCGGACGACCTGGCAGGATGAAGTCGTGAGGTACTGTGTTCACGGCTGCCTGCATCTGCAAGGCTACGATGATCTCGAACCAGCGTTGCGGCGCCAGATGAAACGTCGGGAAAATCAAATCATGCGCGCGGCGAGGAAACAATTTGCCGTGGAGAAAATCGACCGTAACATAGGCCCATCTCGATGAGTCAGCCCGTAAAACGAATTAATACTTGGCAGGCCAATTTTTACACCGGCCTAGCAATCATTCTGCCCGTCGTGATTTCACTCGGGATCGTCAAGTGGCTGTTCGGCACCGTGGCGAACATCACCGACCTGCTGCTCTTCTTTCTCCACTGGTTGCCGATCGAGCCGCACCGCATTTACGTGAACGGCAAGGACGGACAGATGCTCACGCACTGGAGCTTACTGGCGCTCTGCATGGCCGTCGGACTGATCACGCTGACCGGCCGCCTGGCCCGGCATTTCCTCGGGAAAAAACTCATCCAGCTGATGGATTACATCCTGTTCAAAGTGCCGTTGTTGAACAAGATCTACGGGACCATCAAGCAGGTAAACGAGGCATTCACCTCCAGCAAGAAATCCTCGTTCAAGCAAGTCGTGCTGGTCGAATTTCCGAGGGACGGCATGCGCTCCGTGGGGTTCATCACCAACGAACATCACGAGGAAGTCCAGGCGAAGACTCCGGACAAAATCGTCAGCGTCTTCGTTCCCACCACGCCGAATCCGACCACCGGCTTTCTGCTTCTGTTGCCGGAGGAAAAGGTCATCAAGCTCGACATGTCGGTCGCCGACGGGATTAAATTCATCGTCAGCCTTGGTTCCGTCGCCCCCACTTACACCGGCAAGTCGCTTCCAGAAGCCGATTCGCCAATGACGTTGCCGGGAACGCTCCACCCTGCCGCCGCCAGACCCGTCTCCGTGTCAGAAGCCGTGGAATGGAAGAACGCACCACAGGACTGATCCTCCGCACCCGGCCGCTCACGGAATCCAGCCTGATCGTCAACTGGCTGAGCCCGGACATGGGCCGGATCTCCACCGTCGCCAAAGGAGCGCGGCGTCCGAAATCCACGTTTCGCGGGAAGCTGGATCTGTTCTACGAAGCCGATTTTTCATTCTCCCGCAGCCGAAGATCCGACCTGCACAACCTGCGCGAAGTCCGCCTGCAAAAGACCCACGAAGGATTGCGCCGGGATCTGGACAAGGTGCAACAGGTCGCCTACGCCGCCGCGTTGATCGAACGCGCAACCGAGACGGAAACGCCGATTGCCGAAATTCATGAGTTGATGGCTCTGTTCGTGGAGCACATCGACCGTCGGCCGTGGCGCTCGGAATCCGTGATCTGGTTTGAACTAAAATTTCTGGCAACCCTCGGCCTCCAACCCGACTCGAAACAGGCGCGTTTCAGTCCGCGCACAAAAAAACTGTTGGACGCACAGTTCGCATCAGGAAATCTCGATCCAACGGGATTCCGACCGGACCTCGGGGAAACCAAGGAGCTGATTCATTTTCTGCAGGAGTTCCTTCTGTTTCAATTCGACCGAGTGCCGCCGGGCCGGGCCGCTGCATTGAAACACGAGTAGCCCTCCTGTTCACGGACTTCCCCAGCTGCGTAGGTACGGAAAACGGACGATGACAACCAGCAGCACCGCCATTAGAATCCCGCTGTGACCGCAAAGAAATTCTATGATTGGCAGACCGCCGGCGGCACGGATGACGTCATGCGTTTGGTGGACTGCCTCGAAAGCGCGGATATCCGCTGGTGTGCCATCGGCGGGGTCGCAGTAAACCATTGGGCAGCCGAGCCGATGGTGACGCAGGATGTCGACCTGGTTGTGGCGGCCGAGGACGTCAACCGTGCGGTCACGATTCTTTCCGATGCCGGATTTGTAGCCGACAAGTTCGAGTGGTCGGTTAACTTTCGCGGTCGCTCGAAGATCAGCGTTCAACTGAGCACCGCCGAAGTTTATCTTTCGTTTCCGGATCGCGCGGTTGCGGCGGACGTCCACGGAATACTACTTCGCGTCGCTTCCTTGGAAGATACGCTGACAGGAAAACTCCTGGCGTGGGGCGACAAGACCAGACGTCAGAGCAAGCGGATCAAGGATTTGGCCGACATCGCCCGGCTCGTCGAATCTCACCCGGAATTGTGGGCGAAGCTGCCTGCCAAGCTCCAATCTGAGATCGAGAAGCCGTCCGCTACGCGGTAGGAAAGTTTGCTTATGCGAGCGCTTGTCCGAGAGGTGTTGTGAGCGGTCTAGGATGGCGAAGGTTTCGGCGGTACGTCGCACAGGTTCCGGGCGTTGTTTTTGCGTTAAAACCCGGCGAGTTTTCTTTCAGGGACGTTGTCTTCTCTGTTGACGACGGCGGGGACATGGGCAGGGATGGTATTTGGATTATCACCAAAGTCGACCGATGTCATCCTGACGAACTACTTGTACTTCGTCAGGAAATCCAACAGATGATAAAGGAGCATCCGCCTTCCAAAGGCAGGGTGATCCTGACTTGGTTGGCACTTGTCGGTTCCTATCTCGTGTGTAGCGGCGTTTGCTTTGCCACATTACAAACATTGACTGCAATACCGTTCTGGGCGAGCGCCTTGTTTTCAATTCCAGGAGGGACGGGTTTGTTCTATGTCGCTTACAGGTGCTCAGGGTAACGTTGAATCTCTCAGAGTTCGCCACGTCGGTGCCGCAACCAGTTGTGAGTCGCAAAGAAAAAAGGCGACCTAGCGGTCGCCTTTTTGAAACTCGGCCCCCGAAATCTTTAACCCAGCGCCATCTGCGCCGTCGTGATTTCGAGCAGTTCGCGGGTGATGTTCGCCTGACGCAGTTTGTTGTATTCCAGCGTCAGATCCTTGATCATCTGCTTCGCGTTGTCGGTCGCGCTCTTCATTGCCACCATTCGGGCGCTGTGCTCGGACGCCTTCGATTCGAGCAGCACCTGGTACATCAGGTAGTTTAAATAATGTGGCAGCAACGAACCCAACACTTCCTCCGCCTTGGGTTCGAAAATGAATTCCGTGGTGCCCTGGGCCAATTCACCGCCTCCGCCCACGCCATGGACTCCGGATTCCACCGATTTGATTTCCCGCAACGGCAGGAACTGGCGCACTTGAGGCGTCTGCACCAGGGTGGAAACAAAGTTGGTAAACAACACGTCCACCCGGGAAATTTCGCCCTTGAGGAACATGTCTTGGGCAAATTTCGAAATCGAACGCGCTTCGCTGAACATCGGCGCATCCTTGTAAGTGAACTCCGCAGCGAGCTGCCGCTTGGTGCGTGCGACGAATTGCGACGCCTTGCGACCGGCGGTGACGAATATCGTTTTGCTGGAATCAAACTTGGAAACCTCGCGCATGAGGTAGCCGTTCAACGCGCCGCACAATCCCTTGTCCGTGCTGACGATGATCACGAGGCTTTTTTCCGCGTCGCGCTCCTCCATCAAAGGATGCGTGAAGTCACCGACGTTCGCCGTGACCTCACCGAGCACCTCGTTCATGAGCGTCGCGTAAGGACGGCCCGAAAGCGCAACCTGCTGGGCCTTGCGCATCTTGGACGCCGCGACCATCTGCATCGCCTTGGTGATCTGCGACGTATTCTTGACGGACTTGATCCGCCGGCGAATGTCTCGTGTGCTGGGCATGTCTTGCTAAATATTTTTCGTGAACCGCGTCAGTGCCTCATCGACAAACAATGATGCGACGAATGTTATTTGTAGGTCTGCTTGAACTCGGTGATCACCGACTGCAACATTCCCTTAATCTCGTCGCTGACCGCTTTTTCCTTACGGATCTTCGCGAGCAGATCCTCTTTACGAGTGGCCAGGAAGTCCATCATCTTCGCCTGACAATCCTTGACCTTCTCAACTGCGACGTCGTTGAAGTGACCATTCTGAATTGCCCAAAGTACGCATACCTGAACCTCGACGGGGATCGGATTGTATTGATTCTGTTTGAAAATTTCGACGATCCGTTTGCCGAGCTCGAGACGAGCCTGTGTCTTGGCATCCAAGTCCGAACCGAACTGGGCGAACGCAGCCAGCTCACGGAACTGGGCGAGATCCAGCTTGATGCTGCCGGCCACCTGTTTCATCGCTTTGATCTGCGCGGCCGAACCCACCCGGGAAACCGAGAGACCCACAGAAACAGCCGGACGCACACCCTGATAGAACAAGTCCGTTTCCAGGTAGATCTGACCATCGGTGATCGAAATGACGTTCGTCGGAATGTAAGCCGAAACGTCGCCCGCCTGCGTTTCAATGATCGGCAGGGCAGTCAATGATCCGTTGCCATATTTCTCGTTCACACGAGCAGATCGTTCGAGCAAACGGCTGTGCAGGTAGAACACGTCGCCCGGGTAGGCTTCACGACCTGAAGGACGTTTCAAAATGAGCGAAACCTGGCGGTAAGCCACAGCGTGTTTGGAAAGATCGTCAAACACGATCAGGGCATCCATGCCATTGTCCATGAACCACTCACCCATCGACGCACCGGCGAACGGGGCGAGGTACTGGTTGGTCGCCGAATCGGAAGCAGCGGAAGCAACCACGATCGTGTATTCCATCGCACCGGCCTCCTCCAACACGCGGACGACGTTTGCGATGTTCGACTGTTTCTGACCGACGGCGACGTAGATCGAATACATCGGACGGAAGTCCGGATCGCCAGAAGCTTCGGCCGCTTTGTTCAGGCGGGCCTGGGAAATAATGGTGTCGATGCCGATCGTGGTCTTGCCGGTCGAACGGTCACCAATGATCAACTCACGCTGACCGCGGCCGATCGGGATCATCGCGTCAATCGCCATGATGCCAGTCTGCACGGGCTGGCTGACGGATTTCCGCTTCACGATGCCGGGCGCGATCTTTTCAACGGGGTAGTAAACCGTTGCGGCGATGTCACCTTTGCCGTCGACCGGCTGGCCAAGGGTGTTGACAACGCGGCCAAGCAATTCCTTGCCGACCGGCACCTGGAGCAGCTTGCCGGTCGTTTTGACTTCGTCGCCTTCCTTGATCTTGGTGTAGTCACCGAGCACGATCGCGCCAACCTCGGTTTCTTCGAGGTTCAGCGCGAGGCCGACGACGCCATTTCCAAAGTCGAGCATCTCGTTGAGCATCGCATCGGTGAGGCCCTCGATCTTGGCCACACCGTCGCCGATTTCGCGCACGATGCCGACGTTCTGCTTGTTCACCGACGTTTTGACGCCCGAGATCTGGGCTTCGATTTCCTGGAGTAGATTGCTCATAGCTGGGTGTTGAAATGCTTCACCGATTTACCGGTATCAATTATCTAAAACTGTTCTGCAAATTACTGAGTCGTGCCTGCACGCTGCCATCCAAAACATCGCTGCCGACCTTGACGCGAAGGCCACCAATCAGCTTGGGATTGACCGAGAAATTCAGCGTGATGTTTTCGCCGTAAGCCTTGGCCAGATTCGCCTTCACACTGGCCTGCATTTCGGGAGTCAGGTCCGTCGCGCTCTCGACGTGAGCCGCGCGCTTGTCGATATCCAACTTCACGAGGCGTTGGAAATGAGTCAGCGCTCCGAGATAGCCGCGCGGCTTCTTTTCAATCACCAACTTCACCGTCTCGCGGACGCGACCTTCATCCATCTGACCATTCACGAGGCAGCACTTGAACAGCTGCTTCGCGTCGCGTCGGGATTGTTTGGAGCTTTTCATTTGATGAATTGAACTGAGCCGTTACGCA
>JBDNGP010000004.1:0-3541 GCA_041689265.1 Verrucomicrobiota bacterium | reverse complement strand
CGCCAGTCGAAGTGACGATGAAAGGCTGACTTCGCAGGATACTTTGGATAGAAATATTTCTGGTTTACCTCGATGCACTCGGCGAGCGCCTGTTTCAACTGGGCGGTCGGATTCTCCCGGTATAACGCCGTCATCGCCTCCATCCAGTGCAGGTGCGCGTTCGCGCTTTTGTAGCCCGGAATTTCAATCACGTAGTCCCCGGCAACGCGTTCCTTGATGATCGTCCAGTCCTCTTCAAAATGCTCGAACCAGCCGTTGTGGTTTCCGTCATGCGCTTTTTTCTGGAGCAGCTTGAACAGTTCGATCGCGTCGTTGCGCGCACGAATATCCGCGCTCGCCCGGTGATATTCGAGGAATGCGAAGATCACAAAGGACTGCCCGTACAACGTCTTGCGGCGATCCAGCGGGTCCCCCTCAATTCCGGTCGACGTGAAGTATCCGCCGTTGGCCGTGTCGTAGAAATGGTTGCGGATGAATTCATATCCTTGCCGCGCGGCCTTCAGATAGTCGCGCTGCGGATCGCCGAGTCCTTTGAGCTGCGCGTGGGAGAACCCCCAGAGCATCCGCGCCTGCGAGACGATCATCTTGTCCTTCGGTTTGCCCTGACCTTCGATGGTGGCGTCGAGCAGGTAGCCGCCATTCTCCCAGTCAACCGTCTTGTCGTACCAGTAGGGGAAAACCTTGTTCTGCAGGTCGCTCTTCATGCGGGCCGACCATTGGACAAAACGTTCCTTGGTGCCGGGCGGCGGAGTGGCGGCGGGCAAAACTGTTGCGCAAACCAAGAGCGCGACTAAACCGAAAAAGAGGCCTGACTGAATCTTGTTTCTCATAGTAGATGTCATATTGATCATCTGTGTTGCCGCAAATTCTTAGCAAATCCGCAGGTATTGTCCATTCATTCGCTCAATGGACACCGAGATGACCGGGGTGTTCGAGAAGAAATTCAGCAGACCGGCGGCCGGAACTGCTCACCATGGCTTGTGCGCGTTCAACACTTTCACGATCTCGCGCTTGAGTTCGATGGGATCGACGGCGCCGTTCTGCCGATAGATCACCTCTCCCTTTGGATCGATCAACACGGTGTAGGGCATCCCGCCATCCCAGTCCGGATCAAACGCCTCCATGAGGTCGTATTTCTGGTTGGTCCCGTAGAGCAGATTGCGCGTGGCCGCCTTCTCCTTTTTTAAAAATTTGAGAACCTGATCCTTCTCGTCGGGATAATTTGCGGCAACGGTAACCAGCTCAAAATCGCGACCGCGATACATCCGGTTGATCTCCATCAAATCCGGGAACTCAGTCACACACGGCCCACACCAGGTCGCCCAAAAATTCACCAACCGAAACTTCGCGTCTTTGCCTTCGGCGGGCTTGTTCGCCCGCAGCGCCTTCAGCCCGGCCGGGTCGACCATCCCCACTTCCACGGGTTCAGCGTTGTAGCGCTCCCAATACTGGGCGCCCCCAGGACGTTTGTCCGACCATTTGGTGGAACAGCCGACCACCTTGGTTGAAATTGTCGGAGGATTCTCGCCCTTCAACAACGCATCCAGTGCGAGCCGCGTGTCCTTCTTGGTGACGTATTGCTCCCGTTCGGCGTCGTCAATGCGACCGACATAACGAAGTTTCCGCGCTTCATCAAAAATGAAAACATGCGGCGTCACCACCGGACCGTACGCCAGCGACACCGGTTCGTATTCATCACCGCCGCCGTAGAGATAGGGGAAATTGTATTCCTTGTACGCCGCGCGAATTTTCATTTCCTCCAGCGTGTCGCCCAGATCGGTATAACCCAGCTCGTCGGGCCGCACCGACTCCGCGTCGTTCGGCGAGATCGCGATGAACGCAACGCCCTTGCCTGAATAGTCGGCAACGAGCTGCTTGATCCGTTCCTCGTAGTACTGCGCGGTGGGACAATGGTTGCAGGTGAAAATGATCGTGAGAAATTTAGAATCCGCGTAGTCCTTCAGCGAATGCATTTTGCCGTCCACGCCCGGCAACGTGAAGTCGGGCGCGCGCGCCCCGAGTTCGAGGGTGGAATGCTCGGCGGCACCAAGCGACATACCGGTCAGGGCAAACGCAAGAATCAGCGAGGGGGCGTTTCGGTTTTTCATTTTGAATCAGACGGGCCGTGGCGGATCCGCGTTACATGGTCATTCCGGCCAGACCGCGAAGAATGAGTGGATGGTGGTGATCGTATGGGTCCGGTGCTTTTGCTTTTCGGTGTTCAATTCCGCGAGGGACTTTTTCTTCAATTCCTCCAGCAACACCTGCGTGTGCTTCCGTTTCGCGTTCACCGCTTCAAACGATTCCCGGATCATCGCCAGCTCGCCCGCGTCCAGCCAGAACCCGCCGCAACCGGGGCATTCATCGATGATCACCGAACCGCTGTTCTTATGCGAATGACGCAGCATCACGATGCCATCGCACCGCGGGCAGTTCCGCCGCCGCTCGAGATCGACAGTGACGGCGGGGTCCCGGGCAACGCTCAACAACTGCTCGCCGGCCTTCTCCTCCGGCTGATCCATCTTCTGCATTTCGAACGCATCGAACCAGATCCCGCCGCAGCCGCCATGACAGGCGTCAACCTCCACGGATCCGGAGCGGACATGGCTCAACTCAAGGTCACAGGCAGGGCATTGCATGGGACACCTGATAGCTGAAAACCCGGCGACGCGCGAACCATTTTTGTGGCCGGACCGCGCCAACAAGCGGCCGACAAATCGCGACGCCGCCAACAGATTATCCTTTTATTTTTTGACAAGTCGCAAGAATTTTATAACGATGCATCCCTCATCTCGGAAGACAGCTTAAGGAGTTCTGGCATTTTCAGGAACCCGCCGGGAAACAACAACAGCAACTCGGTTCATCTATGAAAAAATCAGCTATCATGCTTGTTGCTATCGTATCGTTCGTCGCCACCAGTTCTCAGGGCTCCGGGCAGGTTGCAAAGATTATCGGAATCGCCAAAACACTTCACTCTACTTATTCGGGGCTTATGGGCAGCGTGACAGTGACCCCTGCTTACGCTCTCGGCTACTACGACAAAGATTTCACGCAATACTACGGTCAATCATATTATTCGACCGGCAAACACGTCAGCCGCGATCTGATCACTGGAGATTTTGACTATCTCACATGGGGGCGCGATGCCTACGGAAACTATTGGCAAAATGAGGATTCGTTCACAGTTCCGCCACTCGAGAGATCCAATTACTACTGTAATATGTCGTCAGGTCCCAACCTGTTTATCATTATGGATACTATCGATTTTCGTGTCGATAGTTGGGTTGAAAGCATCTCAAAGACTGGTTACTGGCCAATCGACGGCCCGTACAAAACTGTCTTAAAATCACAAGCAACTCGAATCCAGCAGAACTGTCAATCTACAGTATCTGGCGGACAGCTAGTAAGACACACTTTTAACATTTATGAAACCGGATTGACGAAGGTCGCAATGCCACTCGTCGACCATAGGTACAGTTGGCCCATGCTTTGTTGGGTTGGAGAATTCTACGAACACTAGTAGATGAATTGCATCTGAGGT
>JBDNGP010000003.1:0-11288 GCA_041689265.1 Verrucomicrobiota bacterium | reverse complement strand
TCTCTTCTACCGCTTGTTAGAGCAAGCGGTCGCCTTGAATCCTGTGCGAGGCAAGGAACTGGTCGGAGGCCGCTCCATGAAAAACAGAGAAACCACAACATCTGGTAGCTAGGGGCGTAAAGTGCATACCCAGATAATAAATTTATCGTGGCTGTTGGGGCAGAAGCAACGACTCCCCGCCGAACGCCGACAGCAAATAGCAAAACCCGACGGCGGAGCAATGCCGATCTGGGCGTCTGCCGGCGCGCTCATATCCGAATGATTGGTGATCAACGAAACGGAGGAGGTCCGGAGTGGTTTTACCTGTGCCGGTAAATGAACGCCCCGGCCAACCGGAGCAGCGGGTCGGGCATGTTGCGGAACAACTTGTTGGCCAGCCCGGCGACGAATCCGCCGCGTGTTTCTAATTCGGAAAAAGGTTTTGCGTGGGTTCTGAATTCCCACAGGTGCTCCTCAACGCAACCCCAATGTCTCTTGTAAGCGACGAGTCCGGCATTGTTTGTGTCAGTTCTGCCAAAGGTGAACTCGCCGCAACCTTCGTTCTGCGCCATCTCCATGGCTCTCCAGTAGAGCAACTGCATCGTGCCCTTTGCGATTTGTGCCGAGGCGACGGCGGCATATTCAAGATGGAAGCTGGTCTTGCTCTTGGTGGCCAATACGCCGCCCTGTAGAGCTCCGTCTTGCCGGGCCAGCAGCAAAGCGAGACCGTCGGTCTTCAAGTGCCGGTGAAGAGCCTGGAAGAAGTGAACAGGAATTGGCGGCAGCCCAAGTCTTCGGCGCGTCCCGGAGAGGATGTGATGAAAAGCGCCAATTGCCTCCGGGCCTTCTTCACGCAGGATCTCCACTCCTGACTTTTCCGCTGAACGCACCAGTTGCCGCACGGCCGTCCGCGATAGATTGCGCCAGAGTTCCTCACGAGGCCGGTCCAGTGCCACGGAATGATGCAGCCAGCGGCGCGACGGAATCAGCCCGGCTGCCTTGACGAGACCGGCAGTGTGCCGGACGCGCACTTCGGTGAATCTGCCGGAATTTTTCGCCTGCAGTTCCTTTGCTGCTCCTAACAACAGCTCGAGCTCCCGGTCGTTGTTCGCCAAGGGGTCGCACCAGGCGGCGAAGGGAACGCATACCAATCGATTGCCGAGCAGCCAGCTCTTCAATGAATAGACTGGCAGGCCCGCCACGATGCGTCGGGTGTCCGGCTCTTCCAAGGCAAGAAAGTGTCCGGTGACGTGCGGGAACGCGTCCTCCAAAACCTGCCGCCATGCTGAGCCATGACAAACCGTGCCGAGCGGATGATTCCGCACGAACTCATCCCAGCGATCGAGGTCTGTCGGGCCGAGAAGAATGATACGTGAACCGGCGGTGACTGATCTGTTGTGCGCGTGACTCAAAGCTATGTTGATGGGTTTGATTTACCGGCTTTGCCCGGTCGCCAGGATTTCGCAGCAGATTTGGCGGCAACCAGTAACGGGAGCGCCATTTTGTAACATTGCCTGAGAATCGGATTGTTGATCCAGACCACAGCGGAGGGTAACAGAACGGGTTGCCCGCCAAATCTCAGTTTGAACATGTCCACACCCGAAGTCTTTGACTCACTCAACTTGTCGCCTCCAAGAATTGCCAAGGCGGTCTCTCTCGAAATCCCCACCCAGTCTGCCGTCGAGTATTGATTCGCTCGAGCCCAATTAAGAGCCTCAAAATAGAGCATATTGTTGGGATATGATTTGGGGTGCCGACCATTCCAGCCCACCTTGAAGAAGGACGCCCTGTTTCCGTAAAGGATGGACAAGTTTCCCGAAATGATTTCATCGCGATAAACTGCGAACGTCAGCCTTGCGTGTCCGCCCTGTGACATGGAATTCCAAAGTGCCGCCGTTGCCTCCGCAGAAGGTGGGTTGGGGGAGACACCCTGGCGGGCGCAGGTCGCTGCCATCAATTCATGGAAAATCGAAATCTCGGCCGCCGTCCCTTCTCGCACGATGACCCCGGCCTTCGCGGCGAGACGGCTATCCCGTCTGGTTGAAGAGCTAAATCCAGCCTCCAGGTTTCCCGAGGTTTGTGTCAAATCCAGCATGCAGGAGGCGTTGATGATCTTGCCCGGTAGCATTCCGAGAAATCCTGCCTGGGGAAGGAATCTGGCGATCAAATCACCAAAGTCCGGCGCCTGGACAATTAGCGCGCGAAGTCTCAGTCGGCTCGCCTGGGATTGCACCAGTTTGACGATGAACGTGGCGAGCTCAGGGTCGTCCTCAGCCAGGACCGGCCCCTTGCTGACGTAACCGATCCTTCCCATGCGGGTCGTTTTCCAGAGGATTTGAAACCCGCCGATGATGTGGTCTTCCATCGTCAATACGATGCGACACACGTACCAGCCTTCGGTCTGCTTGTATTGTCCCCACGCACTGCTCTGCTGGAACTGGCCGAGAGAGGTTGACTCCAGGAAACGGTCCCAGCCCAAGTCCTCCGGGTCGGGCGAATGCCAGACTTCGACCTGGCCACACGCCAAGGTCTCCCCGATCCGGGAGACATACGAATGTACGGACGCTTTGATTTTGGACGGTGGGGTTAGTTACGGTTAGAGGGCACCGCAGAAACAACCTAACCACTTTGTTTCTGGCGGTGACGGTAACCCTTTATCTCGAAACCGAACAAGTCAGAACTTTCAGTCAGAACTGGCATCGCCAAGAATTGGCGGAGCCAAGAGGTTCGGAATGGCGAATTCTCCAAGACTTCGCGTCATCGACGGATGCCGACACGGTCCGCGAAGAACCGCTCGCCCTTTGCTGGTCCGTCGACTACCCTCCGATCAGATGACTGACGCGGCACCAACGATGAAGAACGTGACCTTGGATCCACGCGATCTGGCGGATCTGCGTTATGCGAAGTCATTGCTGGAGAATCCCGGTTTTACCGTGCGCGTGGCAAACCTGATCGGCGCTCCCATTGAAAAAGGATTCAAGCTCCTGCCGAAGAACTGGTCGCGCACCGTTCATCTGGCGACGCATCGCGCGCTGAACACCGCGTTGCGCACGGCGATTTCATCATTGAACTCGCGGCGTCAGAACAAGCCCGCGTCGAATCTGTTTCACAAGATCGTCACCGGAACGTCGGGCGGGGTGGGCGGCGCTTTTGGGATCATTGCGTTGCCGGTTGAACTGCCTTTTTCCACAACCATCATGTTGCGATCAATCGCCGACATCGCGCGCAGCGAAGGTCACGATTTGAAGGATGCGGAAACCCGGATGGCCTGCCTGGAGGTCTTCGCGCTCGGCGGCCGTTCGCGCTCGGACGATGCGGCGGAGAACGCCTACTGGGCAATGCGAACCATGCTCGCAAAAGCCGTGTCTGAAGCCGCAAAACACATCACCCGATACGGGCTTGCGCAGGAATCGGCGCCGGCACTCGTGCGGTTCATCTCCGTCGTGGCGGCGCGATTCGGAGTGATCGTGTCCGAACAGGTTGCAGCCAAGGCGGTGCCGCTGATTGGTGCGGCGGCGGGGAGTGCGATCAACATTTTGTTCACGAGCCATTTTCAATCGATGGCGCGCGGACATTTTATTGTGCGTCGCCTTGAAAAATTTTACAGCCCGCTGATCATCCGCCAGGTCTACGGAGACCTGGCTCTCCCGGGCAGTTAGTCAATCCAACGTGAGCGAAGAAAAAACCATCAACCTGGACGAGTTGAAGCAGTTGCATCCGGCCGACGTGGCGGATGATCTGCAGCGGTTGTCGCTTGAAGATACGCAGTCCGTCCTGCTCGCCCTCCCGCACAAACTCGCGGCGGAGGCGTTGTCCGAGATGGAATGGGAGAAGGCGGAGCAGCTTCTTGAGTTGTTGCCGGAGGAGAAGCTGGCCGGATTCTTCCTCGAACTGCCGCACAGCGATGTCGCGGATTTGTTGGGCCTGCTGCCTCCGGGCAACCAGCGCCGTCTGCTAGACCGGCTGCCGCCGGAGCACGCAACGGACATCCGTCAGTTGCTGCGTTACTCAGACGATTCCGCCGGTGGCATCATGACGGACCGATTCATCGCGCTGCGCAGCGATCAGACGGTTCAGCAATCGATGGACATGCTGCGCGGTCGCAACGAACAGGATCGCGAGGACGTGGCGTATCTTTACGTGACGGACGCGGCTGAAAAACTGGTCGGGATATTGCCCATTCGCGTTCTGGTTTTCGCCAGAGCGGACAAGAAAATATCCGAGTTGATGGACAAGGAAGTCGGATTTGTGCGGGTCGATGACGATCAGGAGGAGATCGCCCGCCGGTTGGAGCACTATCATTACCTCGGGCTCCCGGTCGTGGACCGACACGGTTATCTCGTCGGCGTTGTGCGTGCGACCGAGGCGTTGGAAATCGCGCGCGACGAAGCGACCGAAGATATGCAATTGATGGTCGGGCTGTCCGGGGAAGAACGCGCGCTCACCCCGTGGAACCGTTCGATCCTGCGTCGTCTGCCGTGGCTTTACGTGAATCTGTTCACCGCATTCATGGCAGCGGCGGTGGTCTGGTATTTTGAAGACACCATCGCGCAGTGGACGGCGCTGGCAATCTTTCTGCCGATCATCGCAGGCCAGGGTGGCAACGCAGGGATGCAGACATTGACTGTGATTATCCGCGACATGGCGCTCGGTGAATTGGAGCCCGGCGATGGGAAAAAAGCACTGTTCAAGGAAGCCGCGCTTGGCGTCGTGAACGGCCTGGCTATCGGACTCGTTGTCGGTCTGATCGGATGGTGGTGGAAGGACAGTCCGGAACTGGGATTCGTGGCCGGAGGGGCAATGCTGTTAAATCAGGTGGCCGCCGCGCTTTCCGGGGTTCTCATTCCATTCGGATTGAAATGGTGCAAGGTCGATCCGGCGATGGCTTCCAGTATCTTCCTGACGACCGTAACCGACGTCATGGGGTTTATTTTCTTCCTTGGGCTCGGTTCGCTGGCATTGAAACACCTGGCGAATTAGAGGGCCCAATTCCTCGAAGACAAATCAGAGCAGTTTGATCTGGCTGCGTTCCTCGGCGAGTTCACCAGCCAGGCCCTTGGTGCGTTCGATCCGGTTTTCCATGATTTGCTTGTCGAGGGCGGGGTTGAACGGAACGGGATACTTGCCGTCGTAGCACGCCATGCAGAACGCGTCCTTGGGACGGCCCGTCGCCTTCACCATGCCTTCGATCGACAGGTAGGCCACCGAATCGGCGTGCAGATACTGGCGGATCTCGTCCACCGTATAATTCGCGGCCATCAGTTTTGAGGCGTCGGGAAAATCAATGCCGTACACGCAGGAGTGCATGTGCGGCGGACAGCTCACGAGCACGTGAACTTCCTTGGCGCCGGCTTCCTTCAGATTGTTCACACGCGTCTTGCAGGTCGTGCCGCGCACGATCGAATCGTCCACGATGATCACGCGCTTATCCTTCACCAGCTCATGGATGAGGTTCAGCTTCACGCGCACGTTGAAATCACGGATGAGCTGGGACGGTTGGAGAAAGCTTCGCCCAACGTAGTGATTCCGGACAAACGCCATCTCGAACGGGATGCCGGATTCCATTGAGTAGCCGAGCGCCGCGCAGTTGCCGCTGTCCGGCACCGGTACCACGAGATCCGCCTCGATCTTGTTCTCACGCGCCAGTTGACGGCCCATTTCCACGCGCACCTTGTAAACGTTGCGGTTGGCGATCGTGCTGTCGGGCCGCGCAAAATAGACGTATTCGAAAATGCAGAACGCCTCGCGCTTCTGTTCCGGGAACGCCTGGATGCTGGTCAGCCCCTTCTCGTTGATGATCACGATTTCGCCGGGCTCCACGTCACGGACAAACTGGGCCTGAATCAGGTCCAGTGCGCAGGTCTCGCTCGACAGCACGTAGGAATCTCCGAGCTTGCCGATGCATAACGGTCGGAATCCGTGGGGATCTCGCGCACCGATCAGTTCGTTCGGCGTCATGAACACCAGCGAATACGCCCCCTCAATCTTGCGCACGGTCTGCACCAGATTATTCTCCGGTTGGGCAAGGAGGTAGAGGATGATTTCGCTGTCGACCGTGGTCTGAAAAATCAGTCCCTTCGCCTCAAGTTGATCGCGCAACTCGGCAGCGTTCGTAAGATTTCCGTTATGCGCCACGGCCATCTGGCCCTTCGCGCAATCAACGGTCATGGGTTGGGCGTTACGAATATGGGACGCGCCCGTAGTGGAATACCGGGTGTGGCCCACGGCGGTTTTGCCAACCAGATCGTGGAGTACCTCCCCTTTGAAAATCTGCGACACAAGGCCCATGCCCTTGTGCTCGCGAAACTTTTTGCCGTCGGACGTGACGATGCCGGCACTTTCCTGACCCCTGTGTTGCAGGGCGTAGAGGCCGTAGTAGGTGAGTTCGGCGGCGTTGGGATGGCCGTAAATTCCGAAGACACCGCAATAATGTTTGGGGTACGACTGCATGGGTTCTGGGCGACGCGCAGCGCGATTGCACCAAGTCCCCGGAACGATGGCAAGAGCCGAGTCTGAAAAAGGATCGCGGAGGGCGGATTACCCGCCGTCCAATTCCATCTGTGTAGCGGCCGATGTGAGGGGGCTCTAACTTTTGCGTCCGTTCTCGATCACATGACAAGCGGAATCCAACAGATAATAAATACTGAGCCCAATTACCCAGCAAAGAGCTAATTCAAGGCTCCACATCAGTAGGCTGTTCTCTGCAGCAAAGACCTGTTTTTGGGAGACATGGGGCAGCAAGTATAAGCTCGCCGCAGCCTTGGCAACGATCATGGCGGAAACAGCTGCGCAAAAATAGAGCTTGGTGAAGCTGATCACGGCCACGTGGAACCCTCTGTATTGGTGGCCTCGACAATGACGAAAACGGTCAACTACCAAGGCAATCCAAACCACCAACCAGACAACTCGGAGCCAGCAAAAAATCGTGTCTATCCCATCAGGTTCCTGCTGAAGCACCGTCAAATCTGACACCTCAACAAGCCCCGTTACAATCCTGTGATTTTGCATGGAATCAGTATGAACCGGGCACATGGGTAACAGAGTGACCGGTTCATACCTGGAAGCCTGCGATTACCTACTAAAGAACGACCCTTTTATGAACCAACGGGGGAGATCGGTTCGCGTTCCTTCGGCCTAACAACGTGTTTACCGAAGGTTGCACTGGTCCGTTCCGTGACGGCCAAATCATCGAGCTTCCACTTGATATCCGGAAAACCATTTCCGGAAGAACGGTTCGATTGCCATCGTGGGATCGGTGCCGTATTGGCGATCGAGAAGTTGCCCGTTCTTCATCAGAATCAGGCAGGGGAAGATGTTGTCCGGTACGTAGTCGGCAACCAGGTCGGGGTTGTCGTCCACGTTGATTCTACAGATCTTTACTCGCCCGCGATACTCCGGAGCGAGCTTCTCAAGCACTGGATCGATCTCGTGACAGGGCACACACCATTCCGCCCAAAAATCGAGCAGCACAAGGATGTCGGCCTGGAGCACTTCAGCATCAAAGGTCTCCGTAGTAACGTCGATTGCGCCGCTGCGTTCGGTCGGTAATCGGTTTGTGCTCAGGTACAACACAATGTTTTCGATTGCGTCGGGAGAAAGTGTGTCGGCAAACGACGGCATCTTTGAGTTTCCGGCCGGGTCGCTATGATCCTTGGCGGGTTCGGCGATGGTTTTATTCGGGTGAATAATCGATTGAAGTATCGCGTCACCGTTCAGTCGATCTCCGACAAACATAAGGTCCGGGCCTTGATTTTCGAAGTCAGGATTACCGGGCAGTTCCTCGTCGCCCAGACTGTGACACCGCCAGCAGGCTGCGTCGTAGAACGCCGCCTTTCCCGCTCCGATCGCCACCGCGTTGGGCTTCGATTCGGACCGGTTCGTGCCGGTCTGACAGGCGGAAAGAATAAGAATGGTTCCGAGCGAAACCGCGATGAGCCAGCGCATTCGGGCTAATGAAGGCATCGTTGTGTTCAATAAAGAACCACAAAATCACCGTTCGGTTCCGCGTAGATTGCCGCGTTGCCCCAACGCGCAAACGCGTCTTTTGCCATGCCCACGCGTCCGATTGTTTGGCCCGACTTGTCGTAAAGCTGCCATTTGAGGTCGTGTGGTTTGTTGAAGTTTTCTCCTTCGCCCCAGGTGATGAGCACTTCGCCCTTCTTGTTGCTGGCCATCACGGCGGCCCGGCGTTTCAGTTTTCGATCGGGAGGACTGAACATACCGTCTTTGCCCTCGATTTTGAGGTAGATCTCGTCCTTGCTGCGCAGGGAAACGAACGTCGATGATTCGCTGTCCGCAAATGAATAGATGCTTCCGGGGCAGGCGCGGAGTTCCCAGTGGTCCAACGGCGTTTCGCGAAAGGTGTCTCCCTGATCCGTGGACGTCAACACGTAGGAATCGCGGTTGACTGATTCTTCTGCCACCCGATAGGCGATCATGAGTTCGCCCTTGGTGTTGACCTGCGCCTTGAGATGGCAGCACGCGCAGACGCCCTTGCCCAGATCGATCGGCGCGGCCTCAGCAAAGGATTGGCCGTCGTTCGTGGAACGTCGCATAAACACCTGTCGCACGGTTTCGTTTCCTTTTTTGGTGGTGCCTGCGAAGAAGAGATACACGTGGCCGGTTTTGTCGGACGCGATTGAGCAACCACCGTCGAATCCCCAGACAGGTCCGCTGACGTCGACCTGTTCCTCAAACGCATCTCCAGCATCGTTGAGCCGGCTGTAGAAAGTGTATTTGATGTCCGATGCGCTGACTTTCCGGTTTTCTTCTTTGATGCGTTCCCGAATGTAAAAAATGTTTCCGTGATAGAGCACGTGTACCCGGCCATCGACACCCAGTGCCAGCTCGGCGACCGCGGCACAACCATCCACCGAGTTGACTTGAATGGGTTCGGAGAAATCCGATTCGGCCACGGGTTTCCGGCTGTAATAGACATTGCCGGATTTATTGAAGATCAGATGGACGGTTCCTTGATCATCCGTCGTTGCCTTGGTGTGATTCCCTTCGAAAGGAACCTGCTTTGTCACGACCTGCGTTTCCGCGGTCAAGGCGGTGCGGCAGGAGAACAGTACTCCGAGCAAGGTGAGCAGAAGTAGTTTTTTCATGACAATGGTTTTAGTGGTTGATGATCGGTCAGTCAATGTAAATAAATTCGCTCATAAAGATAAAGGGGTCGGTTCATTAGGTTGACAAGTAAAGGGGTCGGTTCATTAGGTTGACAAGTAATTGAAACTGGTTAGCTTCGCCGTTCATGGCTCGCAAGTTAAGAGTAGAATATCCGGGGGCGGTGTATCATGTCATCAATCGCGGGGATCGGCGGGAGCCCATCTTTAAGACGGATATTGATCGGCGCTTGTTTCTCAACTGCCTGGACCAGTGTTGCACCAAGACCGGCTGGCAGGTGCATGCCTTCGTCCTGATGCCTAATCATTTTCATCTGGTGGTGGAAACGCCCCTGCCCAATCTGGTGGCGGGCATGAAATGGTTTCTGGGCACCTACACCAATCGCTTCAACCGTAAACACAAGGTGTCCGGTCACCTGTTCAGCGGACGTTACAAATCGTTGATCGTCGACGGTTTGGGGAACGGGTACCTGAAGACGGTTTGTGACTACGTGCATCTGAATCCGGCCCGGGCGAAGTTGGTGGGGCCGCGCACGCCGTTGTCGCGGTTTCAATGGAGCAGCTGGCCGGAGTATTTGAAGGCGCCGTCAAAGCGTTCGAAATGGTTGCGGGTGGATCGGTTGTTGGGCGAGCACGGCATTCCCAAAGACAGCGTCGCCGGGCGGCGGGAACTGGAACGTCGCGTGGAGGCCCGGCGCGCCGAAGAGGATGAAGATCAGTACAAGACGATCCGCCGCGGTTGGTGCCTGGGCGACGCCGCGTTCAAGGAAGAATTGCTCTCGCAAATGGACAGGCAAATGGGTGCGGGACACCACGGCGAGGAGCGAACGGAAAAGGACGAAATCAAGGCGGAGCGAATCATCCGGGAAGAATTGAAGAAACGCCGATGGCAGGAGGCCGATCTGGAAGCACGGTTGAAAGGGGACGCGGAGAAGGTGAGGATGGCGCTGCGTCTGCGGGCGGAGACAGTGCGCTCGGTGGAGTGGATCGCCCGGCGGTTGCACCTTGGGACCCGGAACTACGCGAACTACCTGCTGTGCAAAGCAGGCCGGAATGAACGATGAGAAAAACCTCGGGTTACCAATATACAGAACCGACCTGAATGGCACTTAGATAAGGGCTTTCTTCGATGATTTTTGGGAGAGTTTCCGGCACGGTTCGACGATCATTTCGTGGCGGGGTTTGGTGAGCAGGCGGAAGTTCTTCGGCCGACGTTTGAGAGCGCGCGGTTCGCTCCGGTCGGGACGCAGGATGAGCGGGTCTTTGGCGATGTTCTGATAGAACAGATCAATCCTTTTGCGGCTCGCGCGAACGCCACCCCGATCCGCTTCGAAGAGCGGGCGCCATTGGCGCAAGGCATCGAGTGTTCCTTTAAAGCTGAGCCTCCCGATGTCGATCTGGTAGTCGGCGGCGATCTCTTTCATCAATGCCCGGATCAGATTGTAGGCGTGGGTGGGGAGAACCGTCGCGCCGCAGTAACGTACGAACAGGACATCGGACCATCCCCACGTGGGTGGGGAGAACCTGGTCTGTGCTCCGAGAGCGGGTCGGACTGTCGGACCATCCCCACGTGGGTGGGGAGAACGAGTCGATTCCGTAGGAACGCCTCTCGCATTCCGGACCATCCCCACGTGGGTGGGGAGAACAACCGGACAGCCAGAACGGGAGAGGCGCACCGCGGACCATCCCCACGTGGGTGGGGAGAACCATAACGAGTTTTGGTAACTATGCCGCCCGCACGGACCATCCCCACGTGGGTGGGGAGAACACCGACGACGTTGCCGATGCCAGTTCCAAGAGCGGACCATCCCCACGTGGGTGGGGAGAACAATACGCAACAAACCAACACGCCAGACGCGCTCGGACCATCCCCACGTGGGTGGGGAGAACTATCAACCCACACATCATCATCCTTCTCTTCGCGGACCATCCCCACGTGGGTGGGGAGAACACCCAGGACCGAACGCGACCCCGCAAAGTGAGCGGACCATCCCCACGTGGGTGGGGAGAACCAACGAAACCGAAACCGAAACTGCGCTCTCCGCGGACCATCCCCACGTGGGTGGGGAGAACCGTGATTTACCAACAACTTACACTTTCAGTTTCATAGGTTTTCGGGGTTTAGAAGGGAATGTTTTCCGGATCCACCCAGTTCTCAGCAACAAGCCACAGCCCGCTCAGATG
>JBDNGP010000002.1:0-5265 GCA_041689265.1 Verrucomicrobiota bacterium | reverse complement strand
TCTCCGCCTTGCAAAAAGGCGGCTTTGAGTATTTCGTGGTTCATGGTGTTGGTTGGTTTTTTTGGTTTTGTCACCACCACGCTCTCGCGTGGTTGAACCAACCACCACCTCAAATTTTTAACGACTCAGGGGACACTTCCCGACACTCCTGTCGCCCAGTTCAAAGAATTGAATCAGCGTAAATTAGCGGTTCATAGATCTGTGTTCCAAAGCGGTCACCTTCGGTCTGTGTAGAATGTAATCTGTGTTCATCCGTGTGAATCTGTGGTTAACAGTCTCTCTTTTGTGATCTCTGTGCTTTTTTGCGGCCAATAGTGTTTGGGTCCATGCCCCAACGGGGCTACGTCCAGCAGCCCAGTGTTTCCCGATTTATCGGGATACGCTGGGTACGACGAGATAGTACAGGAAACCCTGACAGGGTTTAGGCTACGACAGGTCACTGCCAACGGCTCATGGATCACCAGCCTCTTGGAATATCAATTCGTGCTCATTCGTGAAATTCGCGTAAAACTCAGGAACCTCGGACTTTGATCCGTGTTCTCGGGAAGCCGGCCTTCGGCCTTCGCTCCGAACGCCAGACGGAAGGGCGACACTCCTGTCGCCCAGTTTAAAGAATTGGATCAGCGTGAATTAGCGTCAATCTGCGGTAAAGAATCCGTGTTCTCGGGAAGTCAAACTTCGACCTGTGTTGATCCGTGGTTAAAATTTGTTCACGGTCTTCGCTCAGCTCGTTCGTGCAAATTAGCGGAATTCGCGTAAAACTCAGGAACCTCAGACTTTGATCCGTGTTTTATTCGTGTTCATCCGTGGCTAAAAACCTTCTGAATTCGAAATTCTATCTCCTACATTCTATATTCCGATTCCCGTTTCATTTTCTCACAGACAATTGATTTATGCCAATAACGTCTACCCGGGCTCCGGTATTTCGCGCCGTCACTTCGTGTGTGCCATCGGGCAAATTCGATAACACTGCCGAGAATCCCGAGTTCACCAAAGAGGAGGTCGAGAAAGTAGTGCGCATGGCGGGCGTGAAAACACGTCATCTGGCCGATGATTCAGTGTGCAGCAGCGATCTCTGTCTGGCGGCGGCGAAGAACGTGTTGGCGACGCTCGAGTGGTCGCCTGACAGCATCGACGCGGTGATCATGGTCACGCAGAGCCCGGACTATTTCCTCCCATCGACAGCCTGCCTTATTCACCGGGATCTGGAATTGCGGAGTGGTTGCGCTGCGTTCGATGTTGGGCTGGGCTGCTCGGGGTATCCCTACGGAATTTGGCTCGCTTCGATGATGCTTCAGTCTCCTGGCTTCCGGCGCGTGTTGGTATTACACGGTGAGACGCCTTCGAAGTTTACCGAAAAATCAGATCGCTCGGTTGCCTTGCTTTTTGGGGATGCCGGATCAGCGACGGCTCTGGAATCGAAGGACGAAGACGACGGTTCTAAGTGGTGGTTTAGTCTGAATACGGATGGCACCGGTGCCGGTGACCTGATTATGAAAGGAGGCGGGTTCCGTGAACGATTTCCTGAGGAGTTGGTGAAAAATTTCGTGTACATGAATGGCGCGAACGTTTTCAACTTTACCATCAAACGGGTGCCGCCTTTGATTGAAGAAACATTGATCGGAGCGGGAGTAGACAGATCCGGTATCGATTACTTCATATTCCATCAGTCAAATCGCTTTATCATGCGACATCTGGCAAAAAAAGCCGGGATCCCCGAGGACAAAATGCCCATCACTATCGATCGTTTTGGCAGCACCGGTGGGCCCTCCGTTCCGTTGACTCTGGCACAGGGGGCGATGGAACGACCGGTTGACCGGGCACTCAATTTGCTTCTTCTTGGGTATGGTGTGGGATTATCTTGGGGCTCGGCGCTGGTGGACCTGCCACCGCAAGCAGTGTTGAACCATATCGAGATTTGAGCGTTTCCGAATGGCATTTCTGAGGATATGTGAACAGTCGCGTTGAATGAAAATGAATACTGAAACAGCATTAAAATGGATTGCTGAGGTCTTCAATGAATCTCCGGGGGGAATCACCCCTGAGACGAACCGGGAGGATATTCCTGAGTGGGACTCGTTGGGAGTTCTGACCTTGATGGCGGATTTGGATGAGAAATTTGATATCCTTCTGACCGCTGACCAGATGGGCGCGATGACCAAGGTAAACGATATTCTTGAGGTGCTCCAGCAACACCAGAAACTCAGTCCCGCAAATTGATGTGAGGTTTATTCTAATAGACAGAATAATCGAGTTGGATCCTGGAGTGAGCGTGCGGGCAGAAAAGTTCATTTCCCCGGATGAAGATTATTTCGAAGATCATTTCCCAGGTTTCCCCGTGGTGCCGGGCGTGTTGCTTACGGAGATGATGGGTCAGGCTGCGGGGAAAAGCCTGGACGCTGAAAAAGTACCGCGCGGCAAGTCAATGCTGGCAAAGATCAAATCGGCGGTGTTTCGGGAATGGGTTCGCCCCGGGTCGACGGTCGAACTTCTCGCTGAAATCAAGTCAAGCCGTCCGGAGTTTGCTACCGCGAGTTGCCAGGCAAAAGTGCAGGGCAAAGTGGTCGCTTCGGCCGAGTTGTTTCTCACGTTTGTTCCGATTAATGATTTCTCGCCTGCTTATCGAGATGTAATTCTGGAAGAATATCTTCTGAAACATCCCTCTTCGGGAAAATGAAAATTCAATCCGCATGAACGATCCTTTCTCAGTCGCAAATAAAAAGTTTCTGATCACCGGAGGGACTCGCGGTCTTGGTCGCGCAATTTCAATTCGACTGGCGAGATCTGGCGCACATGTTATTGCAAATTATGTGCGTGACAAAAAGTCGGCTGATGAACTCGAGGCGGAAGCCCAAAAGGAAGGGCTGTCAATCGAAACGATCAGAGCGGATGTCACGAGTGCGAAAGGGTTGACCCTGCTCAACGACGTTATGGCAGAGAAAGCGCCGCTCCTCTCAGGATTGATTCACTGCGCTGTGACCGGAGTGCACCATCCTATTGAAGAACTCACGACGCGCCATTTTGATTTCACTTATGCGGTGAATGTCAGGGCGTTCTTTGAGTTGGTGAAAATGCTCTTACCGCGTTTCGGGAATGGATCCACGGTCACGGCGGTTTCGACCGTCGGCGCGGTTCGGGCCGTGGAACAGTACACGCTCACTGGCTCGTCAAAGGGTGCTCTGGAGTCACTGGCCCGTCATTTTGCGGCGGAGTTGGCACCCAAAGGAATCCGCGTGAATATCTTGTCTGCGGGGGCCCTGCTGACCGATGCATGGAAGGTCCTTCCCGACAGTAAAAACCGCCTCCAACGTTCTGCCGAACAGTCTCCCTTGGGTCGGTTGACGACCCTCGAAGAAGTGGCCAACGCAGCTCAGTTTTTGTGTTCGGATGCCTCCAGCGGCATTCTTGGACATACCTTGGTCGTGGACGTCGGGTGTCGTATCGTCGAATGAGTCGCGACCATTTGGAGGTTGTATTTTCCGTGTAGGAGCCCTCTCCTCCTCATCAGATGCTCACTGCGAAATCAAGATTTCCGTTAAAGGAGATCATTCTGTTTGGGTTCCTGCCGTCCGCTTTGAAGCGGCTGGTTTACCGGATTCGCGGCTATCGAATCGGACGCAATGTAGCAATTGGCATTGGATCGGTCGTCTGCGGGGAGAAGGTTGAGATTGGGGATCATACCAATATTGGCTTTTTCAGTTTCTTGAGAGGTAAAGAGATTCGCTTGGGCGCTCATGTTTCCATCGGATCATTCACCATGATCGACACCCCATTTGTTGAGATCGGTGACGGAACCAAGATTAATGAACAGGTGTTTGTTGGCGGAATGCAGTTTCCGGATTCGAGATTCACGGTCGGAAAGAATTGTCAGATCATGCAGATGACGTTTATCAACCCGACGCGATCTGTCACGATGGGCGACGACAGCTGTATCGGTGGCGATTCGCTCGTATTCGGCCACGCATCGTGGTTGAACAAATTTGAGGGATATCACGTGGACGCCGGTCCCATTGTCATCGGGAAGAGTGTGGGAATTGCGTGGCGGGTCTTCATTGGCGTCGGTGCGAATATTGGCGACGGCGCGATGATTGGCGCGAACTCCTTCGTCAATCGAAAGATCCCGCCCCATTGCCTTGCCATGGGTTCTCCGGCAAAAGTGGTTGCCAAAGAACCTTATTTCCCACGGAAGATTTCCGATGAAGAAAAAATACAGTTCCTCGATGACATCATCCTTGAGATGATCGGTTTTCTACGCGGACACGGACTCGACGCGATGCTTGACGGTAAAATAGTCCGTGTGGTGCGTGAGACCAGAAAATGGTTTGTGCGGCGGCGGAAGGTCTGTTGTCTGTGGATCGAAAACACACCATTGGATTCGCAGGTTGATCATAACCTGCCTTCGGGATTGGATGTGTTCCTCAGTTTGCGGTCCATCCCGGATCAGGTTCGCCGCTCTTTGTCAGACCGACGGATTGTTTGGATTGATATCGAAGCGAAAGAGCGATCGGATTTCGGCAATGAACTCGGTGAAGAAGTTGTTCTGTATCTGCGGCGATATGGGGTTCGGTTCAACCGTGTCGGTTGAGCCATTTGAAATTCCCAGGACGTAACCTAATTCGTATTCTGTGGCGTATTCCAATTGCTTGCGACCTGACGATTTTTGCCTTCACACCGGGCTTCTGAATTCCGCTCGAAGACTGTCTAAAAAAAACAGCCTCGTCGCAGTCAAGGAATCGCACTCATATGATTCGTTGCTCAACGAGGCGCGACGAATCGCGAATTAACTGCTTCTCCAGGGTCTGGGGAAAGGGGATCGTGTTTTGGTCTACATGGACAACACGTTCCTTTGCGCCGCTTCGATCTATGGCGTTTTGATGGCAGGAGGTGTATTCGTCGTGGTGAATCCGCAGACGAAGACCCAGAAGCTGGACTACATCATTCGCGATTCAGGTGCTATGGCGTTGGTTACGGACGCTCACTTGCTCGCCAAGTTCACCCCGGTTCTGGACGGTGCGAATTCGCTCAAGTGTTGTTTTGCCAGTAATCTGACAGAGGCGATTGAGTCGGCGCAGATCCCGGTCGTGCGAGTGGAGGAGTTGCCGGAAGCCGGAGCCGATTCCTGCACTCATGTGTGCCCCACGGGCGCTGATCTGGCCGCCTTGATTTACACGTCTGGCAGCACGGGTGATCCCAAGGGGGTGATGATGTCGCATCAATCGATGGTCTTTGCTGTCGCGAGTTTGACAGAGTATCTGCGGCTGGAGG
>JBDNGP010000001.1:0-23741 GCA_041689265.1 Verrucomicrobiota bacterium | reverse complement strand
TTTGATGTCCAACATATTTCGGGCGGAGTATGGGAATGACCGAAATCGCCCGCAAGCGCTAAGGCGGCCGGGGGTGGATTTGAAAGTGAGGGTCAACGGGATGCCCCGAAGGTGGGGCACGGGAAGCCGACCTTCGGCCTCCGAACGAGCCGGCGAAGTCTTGGGGGAACCACGGAATCCTGTTCCGTTGCGCCTGGAGAAAGGCCGGAGAACCGCCGGAGGGCGTCGGGCACGGGCGAGAGAAGGCCGGAGAATTGAGCACGCCCCCTTGCGCTCAAAGTTCGTTCGGAGAACTCACTCCACCTTGACCCTCAGTTTCAAACGCACCGTCCGACAACCGACAATTGCGGTTACCCGGCCTTCGCAGGATTTGGCTTGATGAAGGCCGCCAGAACAAGGCCCGCGATCCCCCATGCGAGCACGGTATGAATCGCGACGACGACGGTGAAATCCCAGGAGTTGAACCACCAGATGGCGTTGCCCAGATTACCGTACCATGCGATGAGTCCGCCGATCCCCAACATGAATCCCACCCGCTTCGCGTAGGTCTTCAACACGCCGAGCAGTGATCCCATAATTGCCGCGGCGATGAACATGGAGATGAGCTCATGGACAAAACCCAGGCCCAACATTTTCGGATCCATTTCCGATCCGCCGTCGACGCGGATATGAACCATCGCAATCGGGCCGTTCCGGAAACGCTCCGCCCGCTTTTCCGCATCGTCCTGTTCGCCGGGTACAAAGTAAGTTCCCGAAACCGTGAACGCCTCTTTCAGTTGCCGGCCGACAACATCATCGTTGCTCGCCTTCATGACAAAGGACGACGCCAGCGGGCTCATCCAGTAAACAGCGCCGAAGGCAAACATCGCCATGGCTGCGAGAAAGATTCCAAGTAGTTTTTTCATGGTGAGGGGTTCAAACGAGGTTTGAGATTGAGCGGACGCTACGGAACTATTCGCGCCCCGCCAAGACGAAACATCGCGCAACGGCAGACGAACGACGGTAACCGGTGTAGCGTCCGTCGTTGCCTATGTCTGAAGTTGGGTTGTGCCGGTGGCTGCCCTGCCTCCCCGCGCCCAAGCACGTTCAGTGTGATGTGGTTTTTCAATAGGCACACGTGTATAATGAGGATTGAAAGCATCGAACCGTTCAACTAGCCTTCTTGCACTCACTAACGGCTTCGGCCATTGCAACTATCCGCCATCAGAATATGCCCAACCCCTGGACTGGAAAAGGAAACCCTTACACCCGTAAGGAAGTCATTGAACGGCTGCGCGCCACGTTGAAAAAAGGCGATGCCGTCATCGCCGCCGGCGCCGGCACCGGCATCTCAGCCAAATTCATCGAAAAGGGCGGAGCCGATCTGATCATCATCTACAATTCCGGTCGTTTCCGGATGATGGGCCACGGGTCCACCGCCGGCATGATGGCCTATGGCGACGCCAACGCGATCGCAATGGAAATTGGCGAGTACGAGGTGCTTCCGGTCGTGGAAGAAGTGCCGGTGATTTGCGGTGTTCACGCGACTGATCCGCGTCGTCGCATGTGGCACTGGCTCGGCAAGGTGAAGGAGATGGGCTTCAGCGGTGTGAACAATTTCCCAACCCACACCATCGTCGACGGTCATTTTCGCGGCGTGCTCGAAGAAACGGGCATGAGTGTGAAGAAGGAATACGAGATGGTTGCACTCGCCCGGCGGATGGACTTGTTCAGTGTGGTTTATGTCGGTTCACCGGAAGAAGCCGTTGAGATGGCCAAAGCGGGAGCGGATTCGATCATTGCCCACGTCGGCACCACGGTCGGTGGAAGCATTGGTGTGAAGAGCGCGGTGGTCGACTTTGACTTTGCCATCAAGCGGACGCAGGAAATCATTGATGCGGTGAACCGTGTCCGGAAGGACGTGATCTTTCTCGCTCACGGCGGTCCGATCAACACGCCGCAGGACGCTGAACGGATCATGGCGAACACCGATGCCGTCGGATTCGTCGGAGCCAGCTCACTCGAACGCATGGGTATCGAAGCCTCGCTCACGAACCTGACGAAGGAATTCAAGAAACTCAAAGCCCCCGCCGCCCAGAACTTCGGAAAACGCAAAACCGTGGCCAAGGCGAAGAAGAAGTGAAATTCACCGCGGAGGCACGGAGAGCACTGAGAAGAAATACTTTACGCGAATTTCACGAATTTACACGAATTGGGTCTGGAATTCATTCGCGAGAATTGGCGGAATTCGCGTAAAAGTTCCTCATCCTATATCTGTGTCCATCTGTGGTTAATAAGTATTCATGAGTAAAAACGTTTTCATCACCGACGCCGAGGCCATGAAGGAGGACTTCAAGGGCCGCACCAATTATTGGATGTGCCGTCCAGAAGTCTGCGCCGCGGAGGATCTCCAGATTTGCCGCGCAATCCTGCCGGCCGGTGAAGGCCATAACTTCCACACCCACCCCGAACTGGAGGAAGCCATCTACGTCCTCGAAGGCGAAGTCGAGCAGTGGGTTGAAAAGGAAAAACAGGTGCTCAAGGTCGGAGAGGTCGCGCACATTCCGAAAGGCATCGTTCACGCCACGTTTAATTCATCCAGCAAGGATGCCGTCATCCTCGCCATTCTTTCACCCGCCGCCGCCAAAGGACCGTTCATGGTCGATGTCAGCGGCGAAGAACCCTGGAATTCCATCTGCCAATGACAATTTGAAGCCCCGCTGATTTAGAACCGTCCACCCCGTTATCCTTATGCGAAAGTTAACCCTGCTTCTTACATTTCTCCTCACAGTCTCCGCACTGACGGCCGCCCCACTCCGGGTGTTCGTTCGCGGCGGTGCAAAATCCCACGGCCCCGAAGGCAACGGCGTGCACGAGCATGCGCGCTTTTTGACCGAGGCAACCGAACTCCTGACCGAACGCGGAATGGTCGTGACCGGCGGGAAGGAATTCCCGACCCCCGAACAACTCGCCAAAGTCGATGTGCTCGTGATGTACGCCCAGGAAGGCGGCCACATTCCCAAGGACAAACGTCCGGGCATGGACGCGTTTTTGAAACGAGGAGGGGGCGTTCTGCTGATCCACACCGCCGCTGTGCCGGAACGGGAGGAAGGCAGCGCCGAGTATTTGAAGAAGATCGTCGGCGGCACCTGGGTCTGGGATCAGACCAAGTGGCTGGAGGGGCCGGAGAGCCTCTACTTCGTCGATCGCACGCACCCGCTCACCACGGGCATCGCCAACTTTGATTTGCAGGACGAAATTTATTACGACATGGACCTGAGCCCGGATATCACGGTGCTGGCGGCCGCCTACACCCCGAATCTTTCCGGTGCGCGGAAGCAGGATTCACGGGGACTTCCCGGCCAGGGCAAGGTGTCGGTCTATGACATCGCGCCGCAGATCTGGACCTACGAAAACACGTTGGACGGCGGCAAACCCTATCGCGCCGTGGTCAGTCTTCCGGGCCATTTGTTTGGCACGTTTGAGCTGCCGCAATACCGCGCGTTCCTGCTGCGGGCCATCGCCTGGGCAGGCCATCGCGACAACGTCGATGAGTTCGCCGAGACGGAGGAACTCGCCTCCCTGCTCTACCCAGTCGGCGGCCCTTCCCGGCCGCAATCCACCATCGCCCAACTGACCGTGCATCCCGACTTCAACGTCACGCTGGTGGCTAGCGAACCGCTGATCAACAAGCCGATGAACATGAACTGGGATCCGCAGGGTCGTTTGTGGGTCGCGGAAACCCCGGAATACCCGGACGGTCGTTACGCCAACGACAAGAGCGATCTCGTGCAACGCTGGGTCGCCGATCCGCCGATCAAGCACGACGGCCGGTTTGACCGTCCCGCCCACGACAAGATCTCCATCCTCACCGACACGAATGGTGACGGGGTGATGGACAAGAAACAGATTTTCTACGACGGCTTGGAACTGGTCACCAGTTTCGTCTTCTACCAGGACGGCGTCATCGTTTCCCAGGCTCCGGAAATCCTTTTCCTCCGCGACACGGACGGCGACGGCACGGCGGACAAGGTGGAGACGCTCTATAAGAATCTCGGCCATGGCGACACCCATTCCCTGTTGAACAACTTGCGCTGGGGCTTCGACGGCTGGATCTACGGCACGCACGGTTACAGCTCCAGCCAGCACGTGATGAACGCCGACGGCAGCAAGGATTTTGGTTCCATCGGCTCCGGCGTGATCCGCTTCAAACCTGACGGTTCGGCCATCGAACAGTTCTCATCAAAAGGCGGGAACACCTGGGGACTTCAGGTCACTTGGGACAATGAGATCTTCTGGACGCAACCCACCAGCGGCGATCTCCTGATGAACACCGTGCTCGGCGAAAACCTGCTCGCCAAAGGCCGCATCCCGGGCACCCCGAGCTACACGATTGTTTCCAAGAGCCTGAAAACCTATCCGCCAATTCCGTACGATCAGCTGCCCTACGTTCAGATCGACTGGGTCGGACAATTCACCGCCGCCGCCGGAACGGTCATTTACGACGGTGGCTCCTGGCCATCTGAGTGGAACTACAACTATTTCACCACTGAACCGACGATCAATATTGTTCACCACCAGATCATCAATCAGGACGGGATCAGCTTCACCGGACATAAGGCACCGGGTCGTGAAGAGATGGAATTCATCGCCGGCAACGACTACTGGTTCCGCCCGATCGAAGTCCGCGTCGGACCCGACGGCGCGGTTTACATCATCGATTTTTACAACCAGGCAGTCATCCACAACGACACCCGCGGACCAAAGCACGGTCCGCGCAACGCCGCGATCCGTCCTGACCGCGATCACTATTACGGCCGCATTTACCGTCTCGATCACAAGGACGCGAAAACACTCAAGGTTCCAAACCTCGCCAAGGTCTCGACCGCCGAACTGGTGAAGACCTTGGAGACACCGAACCGCCACGTGCGCATGAATTCCGTCCGGTTGCTGGTGGAAAAGAATGACCCCGGCGCAGCCGATTCGATCAAGAAAGTCGCGCTCTCGGACAAGCCGGCAGAAGCACGCGTTGCCGCCCTTTGGGTGCTCGCCCGTCTGGGTCAGCTCGATGCGAAAACCGAGAGCGCCGCCGCTTCCGATGGCAATTCTGCCGTTCGCAAGAACGTGATGATGGTCGCCGCCGCCGGACTCGGCAATGCGGCCGCGGGAACTGACGTCGTGATCAAGGCGTTGAAGGACTCTGATCCGCGCATCCGGCTCGAAGCGTTGAAGGCAATTGCGCTGGCTGAAATCAATGCCGACGTCGCCACGGCGATGGTTCAGGTTTATCCGAAGCTCAACGACAACTGGTCGCGCTCCGCCTTCCTGGCCGCAGCGAATAGTTCGCCATCCACCGTCCTCGACGCCGCCTTGGCGATGACGCCGGTGAGCAACGAACTGATCGGACAGCTCACCTCGCTGCTCGTGAGTTCACCCGACGCAAACGAGGTCGCCAAACTCGTCATCGCCCTCGCCGCCCGTCCGGCTTCGCAGGACGCCGCCAAGCAGGCCGCACTGGAAAGCCTGGCCACCGGAGTGAACCGGGATCAAAAACCGACCTTTAGCAATGAACTGCAAAACACGCTGAAGACACTGGTCAGTTCACCGAACGCCGGACTCTCCGCCGCCGCAATTCCGATCGCCACCAGCTGGGATCAGAACGGTGCGCTCGCTGGCACCATCAAAACGCAGGTCGCGACGTTGAGCGGCGAACTTAAGAAAACCTCGCTCTCCGCTGCGCAACGTTTGCAGATCGCAACGGCATTGATTGGCGCACGCTCCATTGCGCCGGATGCACTCGGCAATGTCGGTTCATTGCTCGGCAACGCAAACAGTTCCACCGTACTCCAGATGGGGGTCATCAATGCCCTCGGAAATGTTCCCGACGAGGCCGCCGCCGATCAGGTCATCAAGGCCTATCCCAAACTGAATGGTGAACTTCAGACGGCCGCGTTGAACGAGCTGTTGAAACGAACCACCTGGTCCATGGCATTGCTGACCGCCCTCCAAAACAAAGACATCAACGCGGATACACTCGGCCCAGCAAACATCCATCGTCTCCGTATCCACCCGAGCGCGGACGTCGCCGCCCGGGCAAACACCGTGATGGACAAATTGCGCGGACCTGAAGCCAAGGAAAAGGCCGTACTCATCGCCAGCCTGGTGCACGAGGTTGAAAAGCCCGGCAATGTTGAGAATGGAAAACTGCTGTTCACCGCTGCCTGTGCCACGTGTCACAAATTCGGTGAACTGGGCAACAACGTCGGCCCCGCGCTGACCGGCATGGGCGCCCACGGTCCGGCGGAATTGATCGGACATATCATTGATCCGAACAAGGAGGTGGATCCGTCCTTTGTCGCCTGGTCCATCGAAACCAAGGACGGAGAAATCTATGACGGCATCGTCACGCGTGAAAACAATTCGATGGTCGCCCTGCGCAATGCGGCGGGTGAGACCGAGATTTCCAAGAGCAACATCGCGAGCCGCCGCAATACCGGTCGGTCGTTGATGCCGGAAGGGTTCGAGTCATTCGGAGCCGAAGGGCTTCGCGATCTGCTGGCGTTCGTCACGGCAGATTCGAAGCGGTTCCGCATTCTGAATTTGACCGACACGTTCAACGGCGGTTCCAAGGTAGGAATCTACGGCAGCCACGAGTTCGAAGGCGGCACCGTGAAGCTGAGAACGTTCGGCACCATCAACGTCGGTGACGTGCCCTTCGATGTCATCAATCCGGAACGCAACTCCGGCGGTCGCAATTTGCTCACGCTGAAAGGCAAACTCGGCATCGCGCCCGATTACGCGCAGTCCGTGGAAATTCCCGTGGGCGCGGAAGCGAACCGTCTGCACTTCCTCAGCGGCATCGCCGGTTGGGGCTCGCCGTTTGATGCGGCGAAACTCAACGGTCTGCCGGTCGTCAAGGCGACCGTTCATTATGCGGGTGGCGACACCGAGGAACTGATCTTCAAGAACGGCCTGGAATACGCAGATTACATCAACGACTCCGATGTGCCCGGATCGATTTCGGTTCCCAACCTCGTTCGCGGCGGTCAGGTGCGTTACTTCAGCAAGGACCTGAAGAAGACGGCGATGATCGACAAGATCACGCTCGCCAGCTTCAACAACGAAGTGGCGCCGACGTTCATCGGCATCACGGTTGAAAACGCCGAACCCGGTTCCAAGGCTCCCGACGCGGCAACGAAGACCGCAGCTGCTGCACCGAAAAGTGAATGGGGCAAGGGCACGAAGGCGTTGCTCATCGGTGGCGGCGCGTCGCACGACTACCAGAAATGGTTCAACGAATACGACAGCAAACTGCTGAAGGACACCGGCAAATATTCACCGCGTTACTTTGAGCCGCAGGACCTGACCGTTGATCTGGTGAAATCGGCCGACGTGATTTTGATCAGCGCCAACAAGGCGTTCCCCGATCCCGCCGTTCGCAAGGCGATCTTCGATCACGTGAACGCGGGCAAGGGCTTGATCCTCCTTCATCCCGGTCTCTGGTACAACTGGAACGACTGGCCGGAGTTCAACAAGGAACTGGCCGGTGGCGGTTCGCGCGGTCATAACAAGTTCGGTGAATTCGAGGTGAAGGTCACCAAGCCGAATCATCCGCTAATGAAAGGTGTGCCCGCCGAATTCAAGATTACCGACGAGCTCTACTACTTCACGCCGGACTCCGCCGGAACGCCGATCGAAGTGCTCGCCACCGCGTATTCGGAACCGAAAAAGGAAACGTTTCCGCAGGTGTTCGTTGTGAAGCATCCCAAAGCCCGGATCGTCGGCCTGACCCTTGGCCACGACGAACAGGCGCACGCACACTCCGCGTATCAGACGCTCCTGTTCAACGCCTTCTACTGGGTCTCCAAACCGAAAAGCCAATAGCGTCTGGAACGATCACCAAGGGGCTGGTCGGGGCGAGACAGTCTCCGGCCAGACCGTTTTTAGTGTTACGGTTGAGTGATGCTTGAATCAGTGGTTGTTCAATTGTCTGCCCGACTCCCGTCTATTAGCGTGGCGCGCTCACGAAGCTATCTCACCGTCCAATCATCGATCGATTGTACGAGTTTGGTGTCACGAACGCGGGCATCGTCTCCAACCTCCATCACGGGCACGAACATCTCGAGCGATTTGCCGCCCTGCTAGAAACAATGAAACGTATCTGCTCGTGTAGATACATCAACGGAATGTCGGCGGGAGTGTTACCGAACGGACGTCGCGCTTTGATCGCTCAGGAGGGGCTCGTCCCGCAGTCTGAAGTGTTCCTCCAAACCGGTCGTTGATGGAACCCGATCCTGTGCTTCAATGGCGCTCAAGATTCGGTCTTCGCTCATGATGAAGCGGTCCCGTTTATAGAGCAGATAATTCCCGCGCACGCCTTCCGGCGTCATGTTGATTGTGGCAAGATTTCCGCCGGCACGAATGCCACGTCGATATCCCCGGCCCGGTTCCGCGAGGTTCAGAGCGCTCACCGATGGGATGATCCAGTCCGGTCGCATCAATCGCAACGCCGCCATGCTGTTGAGAACCAGATCCACGTTGGCCATTTTTGCATCAGCCAGGGCTGTCTCGTCCCCGGGAATGAATGGACTGACCGAACAACCACTCAACGGCAGCGATGCCGCCACCCGCAGATTCGTCAGCAGCGAGTCCATGGTTTGGCCGGGCAAGCCAGCGATGAATCCCGAGCTCACCTTCCAGCCTCCGCCTGCCAGCAATCGAATGTGTTCCAACCGTTCCTTTTGATTTCCGGGCGCGGAAAATTGCTCGTACTCGAGCGCGTCGCCAATCTCGAACTTCATTATATAGATCGCGGCACCCGCGTTCCGGAGTTCGTCGTAGAGCTCCTTGCTCAACGTACCAACACAGACACTGAGTCCCAGGTTGGTCTCGCGCTTCAAATATTTCAAAAGCGGGAGCACCACTTTTCGAACGGCAACAGGATCTTCGCCTGCCTGAATGTTGACGTCGGTCACGCTCGCGGGCCGGTGTTCGATCAGCAGTTCCGCCAGCTGATCCGCCTCCGCCCGAAACCGGCTCAACGAACGGTTGTCGCGTCGCATCCCGCAGTAGGAACAATTCTCCCGGCAAAAATTCGAGACCTCGACAACCGCACGCACGAACACTTCACGCCCAAACTGGCTCAAGGTCGCTTCCTCCGCACGGGCCAGCCAGTATTCCTGTTCCGGACCGCGCGACGAGAGCATGGCCTCATCGGGTTGAAAGGGTGTCTGCATCTGGAGGCCGATTAAACCCGGCCATCACCGTTGGAGCAAAACAAAACGTCCAGCCGGCCGCAGAGTAATCTCAAACCGTGCGGCGGGCTCAGCCGCCGATACCAAGAAACCGATGCGAGTAGTCTGCTGGTCTGAAAATTGGGGAAAATGGTGCCGGTGATCGGACTTGAACCGATATGATCTTGCGATCGAGAGATTTTAAGTCTCTTGCGTATACCAATTTCGCCACACCGGCAGCGGTGAGACGCGGAAACTACCAACTGATTCGCGTCACCGCAAGAGCGTTCCCGACGGCGCACGCATTGCCGACCGGGAACTCGAGCCCTACGGACTGGAGAACCATCCCAGACGATAAAAGAATACCGAATTCGTTGTTGGATGAACTAAAATATTGCTCTCGCCCTTCCACCGGATATTGGTCGCGGTCAGCCAATCCCCTTCACCGTTGAGCGTCGTAGCTACATTGACAAAGCATTGCCCGTCAGAATCCCAGGTCACCACATTATTGGTGCTGATTTGTTCGACGCGGAGTTGCGGTATCGTGGCTCTGTTCATCGAGCCGCTGAACATTTCTTCGGTTTCGGACAGGAGTGAGAATTCAGTGACGCCTTTCTCCAGGTCGTTTCTCAAAGAATCAGAGATTTCGAAGAATCCGGCATACTGGGTTCCTTCGGTAAGAAGACCACAGGACCACTGGTCCAGTTTTTCAGGCGGAAGAAACGGATTTCGGACCAGTTCGCAATGCGTGAAGTACCGCGACGTTCCATCCCCCAGATCAAACACATTGGTGGATGTCGGCGACGTCAGGCACGCGGTGAATGGTCCGGAGTATGGTTCGACAACCCTCACCTGAAAACGAAGTCCGTTCGAAACAGAATGGAAACTGCCGTACCCGGCACTACTGATGGACTGCCAGATATCCTGGCTAACCCCGGCGTGTTCGCCGCCATGAAAAGTAAGCAATAAAACCGCAACCATCGCGAAGGTGCTCTCAGATAACTTGAGTCTTGCCCTGTCCATTCCTGAAAATTACGTCTCGGCGAAGACTGTGTCAACCTGTGCATCGAAAGACACAGGGAGCCTCGTAATGAGGTCAATCCAAGTATGAAGGTCCGCAGCAGACAGGCGCAATCCATACGCGACCGTACGCCCTTGCGGCCCGATCCTCGAGAAGCGCCTGACTACTGCGTGCTCCTCCCTGCGAAACTCTATTGATATTTTCTCGGGATGCAGCACACTCGCCGCCGCTTATGGGTGCACAATGGAAGCAGAAACATCGCGAGATCAGTGCCAAGAAAAAGGGCAAGGTCGTCGGAAAGATCGTCCGGGACCTGCTGATCGCCGGCAAATCGGGCGGCGCGGACCCGGATTTGAACCCCCGTCTGTACGCCGCTCTGGAAAAGGCGCGGAAGAATTCCGTCCCGCGCGACACCATTGATCGCGCACTGAAAAAGATCCGCGGTGAAGCCGACGACGGCGTCATCTTCGAGCACGTCACGTTTGAAGGATTTGCGCCGCACAAGATCCCGGTCATCGTCGAGTGCTACACGGACAACCGCAACCGCACGGCACCTGAGATCCGCATCCTGTTCAAGACGGGCTCACTCGGAACCCCGGGCAGCGTCGGGTTCTTCTTCAATCACCTTGGTGTGGTCGAAGCAACACACACCGAAACTGATCGCGACCCGGAGGACGACGCCATTGAAGCCGGGGCGCAGGAAGTCGAAGCGCTGGACACCGATGAGATCCCGGACGGAAGCATCGGCGCCACGTTCATCACCGAGATCAAAGATCTGGATGCCGTCTCGAAAGCGTTGCAGGCGAAGGGATGGAAAACCGTCAATTTGGAACTGCGTTTCCTCGCGAAGGAACTGACAGAATTGGACGAGGCCGCGCGTGAAGAGGTGGTTCAATTCCTGAACGACCTCGACGATCAGGATGACGTGCAGCGCGTTTACGCGACACTAAAGTAGGACAGGCATCCTGCCTGTCACGGGTGACGGAACCCACAGCCGGTGCCGCCCAGCGTTCGCGAAATACTTTTACCCACGTCCGGCTTTCTCGGCCGCAACAGGCAGGCAGGATGCCTGCCCTACTTCGCCATCGCGATCTCCATCGTTTCGCCCTTGGTGTGCGTGTCGTCTTCCATTGCTTCGATCTGTTCCTGACCGACGGCTTTTGGCACCAGATCCCGCGCTTCGTGGTCGGTCACCTTCTCATTTGCTTTGTGGAACTTCACGCTGACGATGCTGCTCACGCCGGTTTCCTGCATCGTTACACCGTAGAGAACGTCGGCCATTCCAATCGTGCGTTTGTTATGCGTGATGATGATGAACTGCGACTGCTCGGTGAACCGCTTCAACACGAGGATGAACCGGTTGATGTTGGATTCGTCGAGCGGCGCGTCCAGCTCGTCGAGCACGCAGAACGGGCTCGGCTTCACCTGATAAATCGCGAACAGCAACGCCACCGCCGTCATCGTCTGCTCACCGCCGGAGAGGAGCGTGATGCCCTGAAGCTGTTTGCCGGGCGGACGCGCCACGATGTCGATGCCGCATTCCAAAACATCTTCCGCTTCGGTCAGGACCAGATCCGCCTTACCGCCGCCGAAGATCTCGGTGAACAGCAGCTGAAAATTCTCGCGAATTTGGTTGAATGTCGCGATGAACATCTCGCGGGTCTGGGTGTTGATGCGCGACAACACCTCAACCAGCTCCGTCTTCGCGTTCACCAGATCATCGTTTTGTGTGGTCAGGAAATTGTAGCGTTCTTCCGCCTCCTCGTATTCCTCGATGGCGACCACGTTGACCGGACCCATACCTTCGATCTTGTCCTGAATCTGTTTCACCTCACCCGCCACCGCGTTCCAATCCGTGGCCACACCGGCTTCCGCCATCTCCTCGGGCGAAACCGTTTGTACCCGCGCCTGGCCTTCGTCGGCGTAGGTGATCGTGATGCACTCACTGCGAATCTCATCAATGGCGATGTGGTATTTCTCCTGAATCCGTTCCGTCAGGTTCTGCATCGTCATCCCCTTCTGGGCCAGCTCCACCTCGATCGATGTCCGCTGCTGCTGCAATTCGCCGAGAGCCTCCCGTTGCGCGCGCATCTGCTCTTCGCGCCCGGAAATGATCTGCTGCTGTTCGCTCCGTTGGCCGGTGAGCAACGCCGTCTGCGCGCTGACCTGTTCGCGTTCGTGTTGAACGCGCTCGACCTGCGTGCGCGCGTCGGTAATCTCGGTTTCGCTGTGCGATTTCCGGTTCAAACACTCTTCGGATTCCGTGCGGCGTGCGGCGACTTGGTTGGTCAATTCCTGAATGCGCTGTTCCAGCGGACCTTTCTGGCGCTGCGACGATGCGAGCATCTGTTCCTCGCTGGCGAACGCGACCTTGGCTTCGGTCAAAACCGAATTCGCCATCTCACGACGTTCGCGCATTTCCTCGAGTCCCTCGCTCAATTCGGTCAACTGATCCTGCGCAGTTTTCTCCCTCTGCTCCAGCTCGGCAAGCTGCCGGGTCAGCTCATCGCGCTTGAGATTTCCTTCCGTGTCCTGCTCCGCCAGACTTTGAATTTCATAAACGACGGTTTCAATCTTCTGATGCAAACCGCGCTGCGAATTTTCCAGTGCGGTCACCTCGCCCTTGCGGGTGGCGACGGCGACCTCCTGTTGACGCAACTCCGTTTGGGCTTCCTGCAAACCGGCCTGCAAATTCGTTTGCTCGCTCTGCAACGCGCCCTTCGCGCGGCTCGCGTCCTCGACGTTTTGTTGAAGCCCGCTGATCTCGACGTTCAACACATCGATCAAATTTTTGCGCGCCAGAATCGAGGCCGAACCCTTGCCATCACCATTCGCGTGGCCGCCGGAGTAAACGCCGTTTCGCGTCAGCATTTCACCGGTCTGCGTGACAAAATCAAACGCGCCATTCGAGCTCTTGAACGCGGCGGTCGCCGCAGCGAGATCCGGAACAATCCGCGTGGCCCCGAGCAAACTCGCGAGCAACGGCTTCACGGAATCCTCCGCCTCGATCACTTCCAAAGCGGCCCGGCCAGCATCCAAAGTGTTCGGGGCATCTTGCCCCGAAACTGGCGAAACATCAGCAGCCCGGCCCAAGCCCAACGCGGCGATGCTCGCCTTACCTCGTTTGTTTGAACGCAGATCCGCGAGAATGCCTTCGGCAGTCTCGGATTGTTCTGTGAGGATGAGCTGCAGGTTGTGGCCCAGTGCGGTTTCAACCGCCAGAACGTAGTCGTTGGGAACGCGGATTTTGTCCGCGAGCGATCCCATCAAACCCTCGGCGGATTTGAGCACCGCGAGCGTGCCTTCACCGAATCCCTCGTGCGAACGGTCCAGATCCTGGAGCACCTGCAGCCGGGATTTCTTTTCGGCCTGCTCGCGCAACAGCACGTCCAGTGACTGCGTGGAATCCACCAACTCGACGTGCAATTCCTTCAACCGCGTCTGCCGTTCCTCCACGGTGCCGCGATGTGTCTGGACGCTCAGCGTTTCGGATTCTACCAAGGTGGCGAATTCTGCCAGACGCGTTTCCAACCGCGTACGCTCTTCCTCAAGCTGGATCTTCTCCGCTGAAAGTTTTTCGAGACGAACAACGTTGCCTCGCTTCTGTAGTTCGAGCGCATTGAGTTCGTTGCGACGACGTGACAATTCCTGCGCCGCCGTGAACGCCGCCGACTGGGCGTGACGGAGTTCTTCCTGCCGCTGAATCAGTTCGCCGTCAACCATTCGTAACGCCTCGCGTTTTTCTTCAAGTTGAACGCGTTGTTCATCGACCTTCTTGAGCGATTCTTCGATGCGCAGCGTGACGCTCTCGATCTCCAGTTCTGCGGCGAACCTGCGTTCGTCGCACTGCGTGATTTCCGACAGCGCACGGGCATTTTGCGTTTCGATTTCCTGAAGGCGCTGTTGATTGAACTGCGCCCGATTTTCCTGCTGGTCTATCTGGGATTTGAGCTCCATCCCGCGCTGTTGCGATTCGCTGATCTGATGCTCCAATTCGGACATCCGGTCGCGCAATTGCAGGACCTCGTCTTCAGTTTGCAGAATGTCGGTCTTCCCCTGCTCCACCCCCTGGCGCAACTCTTCCAGCTGCTCGCGACGCGTTGCAATCTCACTCTCGAGAACATCAAACTGATGGCGCGCCAACTGAGTGTCCAGGTGCTCAAGCTGGGTCATGAATTCCTTGTAACGCCTAGCCTTGCCGGCCTGACGTTGCAACGAGCCGATCTGCCGTTTGATCTCGCGGATCAGATCTCCGACGCGCACCAGATTTTGTTCGGTATATTCGAGTTTGCGAAGCGCCTCTTTTTTCTGCGCCTTGAATTTGGTGATCCCGGCCGCCTCTTCAAAAACCATCCGGCGATCTTCCGGTTTGCTGGAAAGCAACTGGGTGATGTTCCCCTGCGCCATGATCGAGTAGCTCGTCCGCCCGACACCCGTTCCCATGAACAACTGCTGAATGTCCTTCAACCGGCAGCTGGTTTTGTTGATGAAATACTCGGACCCCCCATCGCGGAACACGCGCCGCGTGACCGTGATTTCATCGTAATCCAGATCGATCCCGGCAGCCCGAAGCTGGTCCTCATCCACATCGCCCAAAGTAAGGGAAACCTCGGCCATTCCGAGCGGTTTGCGCTTGTCCGTGCCGTTGAAAATCACGTCCGCCATCTCCTTGCCGCGGAGTGCCTTGGCGGATTGTTCGCCCAAAACCCAACGGATCGCGTCCGACACGTTCGACTTCCCGCAACCGTTCGGCCCGACGATCGACGTCACCCCCGGAAGGAAGTTCAAAGACGTCTTGTCTGCAAACGACTTGAAACCCAGCACTGTGAGGTTTTTGAGATACATACGGGTTTGGAGAAAACACAATCTGGAGGGGGCTGTAAAGTCGTTTTACACCATATATGGGGTAAAGTTATTCACAACACCCCAACCTGTCAGACTGCTGTCTGAGCGGCCAATCAACCGATTTGGAGGTATTTTTGACAGGATGAACCTGACGATCAGGACGCCGAACCGGCCCCGCCTCCCGGTTCCCGGCCGTCACTTTCCCGCGTTCCCGGCTCTCTGATCAGAGGTTCTCGACCGAGATGAATCCGGCGCACCCGCAGACTTCAGGACCGGCTCAAGAATCCTCCAGACGTTCTCCGCGACGATCCGGTGCCCTTCCGCATTTGGATGAATCTGATCGGCCTGATTCAATTCCGGATCACCTCCAACGCCTTCCAACAGGAACGGCACAAGAGCGACTTCAGTCTTCTTGGCGACCTTTCCGAAAAGCGCCTTAAACTCGGCGGTGTATTCCAGGCCCATGTTCTGATGAATCTGCATCCCGGTGAGAACGATCCGGATATCAGGCTGCTTCGCCCGTGCGCTGGCAATGATGGATTCCAGATTCTCCGCCGTTGTTTCCGGTGAAATCCCACGCAAGGCATCGTTGCCGCCCAGCTCAATGATCAGCACTTCCACCGGGCGTTTGAGCAACCAATTGATTCGCCTGGATCCACCCGCCGTCGTGTCACCGCTGACACCTGCGTTTACGACGTGAAACGGATAACCGCCCTTCGCAACAAGTTTCTCAAGCACGGCGGGAAACGCCTGATCCGGATCAACCCCCAACCCGGCTGCGATGCTGTCACCCAGCACGACGATGGTTCGCTTCTGCCCGTCCGAATCCGCACCGCCAATAACACCGCAGCACATCATTACAAATGCGAACGACAGGAGGTGGATCATTTGCGTCATTTCAAAGCTCTCGTATTCTTATTGAACATCGGTCGATCATCGGCACTCTCTCCATGCAAACGCGTTGCCCCGCCCGACCGTCGCGCGAACCTACGGCGCGTCAACCAGAACAGCAAGTCCACCCGTGCCTGACACCAACAATCCATCTGACGCAACGGCCGTCCTTGCCGTCCGCAACTTGACGAAGATCTACGCGAACGGAAGCGAACGGCTCACCGTGTTGGACGACGTTACATTTTCGATCCAACCCACGGAAACGTGCGCCATCGTTGGCCCCTCGGGCAGCGGAAAGACAACCCTGCTCGGCCTCTGCGCCGGACTGGATCGCGAAACTTCGGGGTCGGTCGCGATCGATGGAGTCGACCTGAGACCGCTCAACGAAGATGCGCGGGCCCGCCTTCGCAACGAGCGAACCGGATTCGTTTTTCAGAGTTTTCATCTGCTGCCGAATCTCACCGCCATCGAAAATGTCATGCTGCCACTGGAGCTTCATGGCCGCACGAACGTGCAATCTGCCGCCCGTGAACTGCTCGACCGCGTCGGGCTCGGCGACCGCACTGATCACTATCCTTCGCAGCTCAGCGGTGGCGAACAACAACGCGTTGCCATTGCCAGATCGTTCATCAACCAGCCGCGCGTCCTCTTCGCCGATGAACCCACCGGCAACCTCGACAACGAAACCGCAAAACACGTGATCGATCTCGTATTCGCGCTGAATCGCGAGCATCAGACAGCGCTGGTCCTCGTCACCCATGACCTAGACCTAGCATCCCGAACAGGCCGGGTTTTGCGATTGAAAAAGGGCAAGTTGATCGAAGACCAACGCATGACCGCAGGACAATGAGCGCACCGACGAGCAACCGCGTTTCCGCAAGCTGGCTGTTCCGAATGGCCTGGCGCGACAGCCGCAGAAGCCGCGGCAAACTGATTCTCTTTTCCAGTTCGGTCATCTTGGGAATCGCCGCGATGGTCGCGATCGGGGTCTTCGGTCGCAACCTCGAGTCCGCGATTGAAGAACAGTCGAAAGGCCTGCTCGGCGCCGATCTGCTCTTTGAATCGCGTCAACCGTTCACGGAATCGCAATCGAAGTTTATCGACGGACTCAGCGAGGATCAATCCGATCAGACCCTCTTCTCATCGATGGTCTTTTTTCCGAAATCCCAGGACACTCGATTGGCGCAGGTACGGGCCATCAGCGGCGCGTTTCCATACTACGGCGAGATCGAAACTCAACCCGCCGATGGTTGGGACCGCTTCCTTCAAGGCGAGGGTGTCGTCGTGGAAAGTTCGCTGATGAACACCTTCAACGCGCAGGTTGGAGATTCAATCAAGGTCGGCGAATCGACTTTTCCGATTGTCGGTGCTCTCGAAAAAATCCCCGGCGACAACGTGTTCTTCTCCGCTGTTGCACCACGGGTCTACCTCCGGCTTGATCGACTTGAGGAAACCGGATTGATGGGCGCGTCCAGTCTGGCCCGCTACCGCCGCTATGTCCGGATGGAATCAGACGAGGCGGTCAGTCAGGCAGTCGCAGAACTCGAAGAACGTCGCGAGGACCTTGGGTTGCACTATGACACAGTCGAGGAACGCAAACAGGAGCTCGGCAATGCGATGGGCAATCTCTATCGATTCCTCAATCTCGTCGGGTTTATCGCCCTGCTGCTTGGTTCCATCGGCATCGCTGGTGCGTTGCAATCGCATATCCAACAACGGCTGAACTCGGTCGCCGTCCTGCGTTGTCTCGGCGCGGGCACGTTCGATACGTTCAGCATTTTCCTCATTCAAGGAGCCGCCCTCGGACTCATCGGCGCGGTCGGAGGGGTGGTCGTCGGACTGTTGATCGTCCAACTTCTTCCGCTGGTCTTCGATCAACTGCTGCCGTTCAACGTCACTTTCCGGATCTTCTGGACGCCGACGGTCATCGGCGGAGCGGTTGGGTTTGTGATCGCGTTTCTCTTCAGCTTGATGCCGCTTCTGCAAGTTCGGAGGGTATCACCGCTCGCCGTTCTTCGCACCGTGGGAACCGTGTCATCGCGATTTGATCCGTGGCTGCTGGTTCTGAGAGGCTTCATTGGCCTGGCCATTCTGGGTTTCGCTATCTTTCAAAGTGAACGCTGGCAACATGGCGTTGGCTTTGCCGTAGGGCTCGCGGCGGCGTTGGGCCTGCTCACGCTCAACGCAAAACTTATCACGTGGATATTTCGTTTCCTGGCGAAACTAAAATGGCCGTTCGTGTTTCGATACGGGTTTTCGAGTCTGTTCCGTCCCGGCAATCGCACGGTTCTGCTGATGGTTTCGCTCGGACTCGGGACATTCCTGATCCTGACACTTTATCTGGTGCAGCATTCGCTCGTTAACGACCTGCTGCCGGAACAGGACGGGACTCAGCCCAACACCATTCTCTACGACATTCAACCCGATCAGATCGACGGCGTGCGATCCGTGATGCGTGGACAGAACCTGCCGATCATCGATGCCTCGCCGGTCGTCACCATGCGCATCGAATCGATCAAGGGAACGAGCGTGAGCGAACTGTCAGACCGCCCAGGCAAGGACCGCATTCCGGGATGGACGTTGCGCCGCGAATACCGCTCGACCTACCGCAGCGAACTCGGCAATGCCGAAGAACTGGTCGCTGGCGAATGGATAGCACACGCCTCGTTCGATGATGAAGTGGTTCCGATTTCAATGGAGGAAGGAATCGCGAAGGACCTGCACGTGACCCTCGGCGACGAAATCATTTTTGATATTCAGGGCATCCCGCTCACCACGAGGATTGCCAGCCTGCGCAAAGTCGAGTGGCGCCGCGTGCAGGCCAATTTCTTTGTTGTTTTCCCCGAGGGTGTTTTGGAGGACGCACCCGGCTTTTTCATTGTGACAACGCGCACGCCGGATGCCGCGAGTTCGGGCAGGCTTCAGCGCGCTATCGTCCAACAATTCTCCAACGTGTCTGCGGTCGACCTCTCATTAATTCTGGGGGCGGTGGAAGAAATCATCTCGAAGATTTCCGTCGCGATCCGGTTCATCGCGCTCTTCACCGTATTCACCGGCATCGTTCTGCTCATTACTGCGGTGTTGAACAGCCGGTTTCAGCGCATTCAGGAAACGATTCTTCTGCGGACGCTCGGCGCGGTGTCGAGTCAACTCGCCCAAATTCAATTGATCGAGTTCGTTGTGCTCGGACTCATGGCCAGCCTCGCGGGCGTCACGTTGGCGGTGGGCGCACAGGGGCTTTTGACTCACTTCGTTTTCAAGACCAGTTTCAGTGTTCCGCTGCCTCACCTCCTGATCGCGATCGCAATTAACATTGCAATCACCGTGGCTATCGGAACTCTCACCGGCCGCAAGATTCTCAGGCAACCGCCGCTGGAAGTTCTGCGGCAGGCATCGTGAATGCACGGCTTTCAACCCAGGGCACTCACTTCGAATCAACGGCTGGGCGTTCGATCCAGAGTTCAGCACTGGGTCCGTGAATCCAGATTCTAGGAAACGGCGCCGGGGCGATCTTGAGCCCTGCGTCGCCGAAGTCCCCGCTGGTCGATGGAAGAAAAAGGTTGTTGCCGATGATCCCGTCGCGGACCGACCGGGTGCCGTTAGACTGTTCGATCCACACGTCGTGCACCACCACCGGCACGTCCTGCCATTCGATGATCTGGCCCGCCGGGTTTCGCATCTTGATCGAACTGAGCACGAACCCCGGGATACCAGTCTCCCTGCCGGAGCCCCCCGGGATCGCGTCGTGGATTTCCGGTTGATCAAACGACGGGTTGGCGGAGGGGATCAAACCCAGTGAGTAGGCCTGTCTCCGGGAAATGATCGTGAGCGGCGACCCGGTATCAAACAGGAAGTCCCCGACGAACTCGCGTTCACCCACTGTCGTCTTTACACCCATTAATATTGGAGCAGATGACTCGCTCGGATACACTCCTCCGCCATCAGTCCCACCTGCCCTTTGGAAACTCATATAACGCATCGGCATCACGACAATATTGTTTGTCGGCCGGTAGTTCGCGGGAAAGATTCGAACCTCAGGCCCGGCGACCACCTTTTTCAGGGATGCAATCAAAGTTTCGTCGGTCGATACATCGATCGGTTGGGCTAGCGCATCCGGTTTCATGTTGGACGGATCGATCTCAAACGTGAACCGCCGGATGGCCTGAGTTCCGATCAGATTCATGCCCGCTGGCAGCACCTGGTAACGCGGATTGTAGGGCTGAAGTTCAATTCCAAACTGAGCGAGATCTTCGACAAAAACGAACGGCGACGCAGGAGCGTCCGCCAACATGCCCTGTGTCCCCGCGATGTTTATCGTCACCATGGGCGAAATCCCGGTCAGCACCGTGCCCTCGACCCCTTGCACGAAGAGTCGAGCGTTCCAGACGGGCTTGACACTGAACCGCACCGCCGTCTCTTGATTGAGCGAATAGCCACCGGCACCGGTGTCCAGTACGGATGTCCACCATGACCGTCGCTCGTCGCCTTCCGCCAGGTTCAGATCCAGCCAGTCCCCCTGCTCCGTCCGCGCCCGCTGCACCAACCCATCTGCCGGCGCGCCCCAGGCAAGTACGCCGTTGAAGAACACCCGGGTGAACACCCGCGGATAACCCATGGCCGCGCGCTTCACGCCCTTGATCACGATCGGCCCCGGCGCGTCAACTTTCGGCTTTTTCGATTCGCGCAGTTCGCGGTTCGTGCGAGGAGGTCGCGCCTCCTTCGTCTCAGTCTGGCCGAACACGTTTGCTGCAGTGAAAAACATCAAACACAGAAACAGCGTCCGGCTCTGACCAAAGATCGCAGACCAGCCTGCACGGAGCGGAAATTCCGCGTTGGTTTTCGCGTCAGATCCGACCGGGGAAATCCCACAACATTTTTGGAAACGGCTCATCATTCCGGAAACATAGCGAGAGATCGCGGGCGATGCAATGGAGTCTTGCCATCATCGCGGATTCGCCGTCATGCTGGCCGGGCGTAATTCAATCACTGATACTATGTCTTCACTTGCAGGAAAAACGGGAATCGTCTTCGGCGTGGCCAACAAACGCTCCATCGCCTGGGCCATCGCACAGGCCTGGCATGCCGCCGGTGCAAAACTCGCGTTCACGTACCAGGGTGACCGTCTCAAGGAAAAAGTGGAAGCCCTCGCCGCCACCCTCGGCGACGACACGCTCGTGGTTGAATGCGACGTGACCAATGACGAGCAGATCGACCAGGTCTTTGCAACGGTCGGGAAAAAGTTTGGAAAACTCGACCTCCTGCTGCACTCCATCGCCTTCGCACCGAAGGAAGCGCTGGAAGGCGATTTCGTCAGCACCAGCCGGGAAGCCTTCCGTCTGTCGCACGACATCAGCGCGTATTCCCTTGTGGCATTGACCCGCGCCGCCGTGCCGTTGATGACCGACGGTGGCAGCATCATTTCGATGACCTACTACGGCGCAGCGAAAGTCGTCCCTCACTACAACGTGATGGGCGTTGCCAAGGCCTCGCTCGAAGCCAGTACTCGCTACCTCGCCTACGATCTCGGGCCGAAGAAAATCCGCGTCAACTGCATCAGCGCCGGTGCGGTCAACACCCTCGCCGCCCGTGGCATCAGCGGGTTCACCTCGATGATGAAGCACTACGAAGAACACGCGCCGCTCAAGCGAAACGTGGAGCTCGAAGAACTCGGGCAGACCGGTGTGTTCCTCGCCAGCGACGGCGGTGCCGCCATCACCGGACAGGTCATCTACGTGGACTGCGGTTACCAGATCATGGGGATGTAATCGTCCTCTAAAAATCTCAAACGACGGTTACGCAAGTGGCCGCCGTTTTCTTTTTGGCGTACCCCTTCACCTAAATTCAAACTCCTATCCTCCAGCTTCCCTGCCCCGCCTTCCACGCAACACTGATCCTGACAAGAGAGAAACAACTCACGGTCCACGTCCGACTCGAAGATGGGTTCCCGCCGGTCCCCGCGATTGAACACGTGATAGACCGCCCCGAATACTCCCCTCTCAGCTTGCGCGCCATAAACGGAATGCCAACCGTCGCCAGCTAGTTGTCAATAACAAGAACAGCCCCCATTTACGTCTATTCGATGGTGACCGTCCCCCTCCATGAGCGGAGCGTGACGGGAGTGGAGATTACCATTCCATTGGCAACGTCGTGCGTGGAGCCGCGGATGAGAATGACATCGTTTGAAGATGTGGACGCGTCGACGGCGTCCTGCAGTTCCGCATAAGGCAGGCTGGCGACCAGTCCAAGAAACGGCAACAACCATGGAAAAGTGGGGCCGGCATTGCTTTGAACGAATCGCGTCCTGCCCGATGCGACGTAGGCGCGACTGATGTTGTAGGTGGCAATCATCTCCTCACGCTGCTGCCAGACGAAACGGTCCTGAGGCTGATGATACGACATGATGTTGAAGATCAGGTTGTCTCTCGCCGCCTGCGTTTGTCCGGGATACTGGGCGTTGATCTGGGCTGACGAGGCGTCCTTGTCGTCGTTCAACGTCTCTGAGAATCCGTCGCCGTCCCCCCAGTCGTCCACACCACCGTCATCGCCGGTTGGATGAGTGTGTGGCAATCCCAGAAAATGACCCATCTCATGGATCAATAATTCCTGGTAGGCACCGGCACCCACAAAAATCGCTTCACCGCCACCGGGGAACGAGCACCAACCCGAGGCGCTGTCGTTGAGATAGATGTTGATGGAGTCGTCATGCCACAGCCATGTGGTCTTGTCGGCCTTGGCGGCATCTTCCAGGTCGCTTTTGTTCTGGGCGTTTCGGGCGTTGATCGAGTACCAGGGATTGTCCTGGCCGCTCACGGTGTAGACGGTGTCATTGCGCAGCACAAACCGGAAGGTGGATCCCCGATCGGCAAGCAGACCATTGGCGAGGTCGATGTTGTCGCGGATGGCAGTCTCAGAATTGAGGTTCACGCCTGTAGATCCAATGATGCCCCCCGCATTGTCCGGCCATTGGTCTGAGGGACCCAGTATCGCCTTGATGGAGACGCGAATCATAACGTCGGCCAGGACCGAGCCCGGAGTCAGCGCGCCAAGGAAAAGGAAGAGGCATCCTGTGATGAGTATTTTTGAGTGTGTTGTCTTCATGGCTGGTTCAATAGGTTTTTGGTGTTTGTCCTGTGCTTTGCGGAGAGCAATTGGTGAAATGATTCACTCAACCGGAGTTTGAACTCTGTCGAGAAGTTCAGTCTCCGATGGCGGCGACATCGTCCACCGAGCGCACCACGGTTCGTTTGCCAGGCCCACTCCGCGGATTCACGCGGAGCAGGGTGGTTGTCACTCCTAAACTGAAGAAAACAGGGGGCGGCGATTACAGGGGTGGTGAAACTTTTTCTCGGCGCTCAGAAACCGTCGTTTCTTGGGATCGGTTCCTTTGGATGGTTTGCTCCTGCTCATGTTGTCCGTTTCATTTTGCGAACGCCAAGGGGAGGGACTGGTTCCGGTCGCCCTTCGGGCTCCCTCCACCAGTCCTTCCCCCTCATGCCTTGTAGTGTATTGATTCTTCCCTTTGAGGTCACGGACTCAGAAACGGCGGGCGGTTGTAGAACGGTTCGATGTATTCAAACACCACTGCCCGGACTTCGTTCTCATCGGCCAGCACGCGATCCCGGATGGTGCTCGTCTTGAACCGGCCATAGAAGGATTCCATCGCCGCGTTGTCGTAGCAGTTGCCCCGGGCACTCATGCTGGGTTGCATCCCCAGTCGACTCAACTGCCGCTGATAGTCATCACTGGCATACGTGCTGCCCCGGTCGCTGTGG